>DASSDE010000435.1:0-3875 GCA_035697365.1 Kribbella sp.
ACCGGCTAGTGTTGAGTCTCCGGCTGTCGGCGGCGTGTCGGGGGCCTGGCCAAGGAAGAGCGGTTCGGACGAGGAGATCGCAGTGTTCGACGGTGGCGGTGCTGGGGGCTTCGACATGTCCAACCTGCTCGCGCAGGCGCAGGCGATGCAGAGCCAACTGATGGAAGCGCAGGCTGACCTGGAAGGTCAGGAGATCGAGGGATCGGCCGGCGGCGGTCTGGTGACCGCGCTGGTGTCCGGCACGGGCGAGTTGCTCAGTCTGGACATCAAGAAGGAAGCCGTCGACCCGGACGACACCGAGACGCTGGCCGACCTGATCGTCGCCGCGGTGCGTGACGCCTCGGAGAACGCGAAGCAGGCTGCGGCCGCCGCGATGGGTCCGCTCGCGGGTGGCCTGGGCGGTGCGTTCGGCGGTGACGGCGGCTTCCCCGGTGGCGGCTTCCCCGGTGGCGGTGCACCGGCCGGCTTCGGCCTGCCCGGGACGCCACCCGCGGTCGAGGCAGCAGACCCCGACGACGACGAGCCCGGCAGCACATCCCCCGGCAACACATCCCCCGGCAACACATCCCCCGGCAGCGCAAATCCCGGCGGCTCGACCTCGGGCGGGCAGGACACCGGCGGGCAGGGTAATCGTGGCGGCATCGGGTTCGTGAACCCGGGGAGCACGGCCGGCGAGTCCGGCCAGAACCCGGCCTGACGTGTACGAGGGGGCCGTTCAGGATCTCATCGACGAGCTGGGGCGGTTGCCCGGTGTGGGGCCGAAGTCCGCACAGCGGATCGCGTTCCACCTGCTCGCCGCGGACGAGACCGACGTACGGCGGCTCGCGCACGTGCTCGTACAGGTCAAGGAGAAGGTCAAGTTCTGCGAGATCTGCGGCAACGTCTCGGAGGAGGTGCAGTGCCGGATCTGCCGGGACCCGCGCCGCGACCTGAGCCTGATCTGTGTGGTCGAGGAGGCGAAGGACGTGGTGGCCATCGAGCGCACCCGCGAGTTCCGCGGCCGGTACCACGTGCTCGGCGGCGCGATCTCGCCGATCGAGGGCATCGGTCCGGACGAGCTCCGGATCAAGGAGCTGCTCCAGCGGCTGGCCGGCGGAGAGGTGACCGAGATCATCCTGGCCACCGACCCGAACCTCGAAGGCGAGGCGACCGCGACCTATCTGAGCCGCATGCTGCGGCCCATGGGCTTGCGCGTCACCCGATTGGCTAGTGGACTTCCTGTAGGCGGTGACCTCGAGTACGCCGACGAGGTCACACTCGGACGGGCGTTTGAAGGGCGACGATCGATCGATGACTGAACCGACAGATATTGCGGAACGCGCTTTGCAGACCGACAACGAAGACCTGACCGAGTTCGCCGAGCAGATCGCCGACCAGGTCCGGAGCTTCCTGATCTCGGTGCGCGACATTGCCGCGCAGCCGGACGAGGACGGAGTCGACGAGGGCCTCGCCTCGCTGCCGTACCTGCTGCTCGAGGTGAGCCAGTTGCTGCTCGCCGGCGGCCGGCTCGGTGCGTTCGAGGACTTCGTGCCGGAGGAGCGTTTCGAGAGTGACGCCGGCCCGGACCCGGACCTGGACGCGATGCGGGACCGGCTCGCGGCGTTGTTCGAGGGGCTGGACGAGTACGCCGAAGTCTTCGACCCGTACGCCGCGCCGCCGGAGATCACCGTCAACCGGCTCTCCGACGACCTCACGGCGATCGCGACGGACCTGGTGCACGGCCTCGCGCACTACGAGGACGGCCGGGTCGTCGAGGCGCTGTGGTGGTGGCAGTTCTCGTACGTCTCCACCTGGGGTGCGGCCGCGAGCGCCGTGCTGCGGGCCATCCAGTCGCTGATCGCGCACGACCGCCTGGAGCCGGCCCACGACGCGGAGACCGAGGCCACCGATCGCGAGCTCGTCGAGGTCGCCGAAGAGGTTGTTCAGCGCCGCTGACGAAGTTATCCACAGCCTGCTCCTGACCGCCCCACACGGGTGTTCGAGACCCCTAGGGTGAGAACTCGACCACAGTCAGGAGCAGCTTGTGCAGGAGAAGACGTACGCGCGATTCAGGACGTCGCTGCTTCGTTCGGTCGTCGTCGCGCCGGTTGCGAGCTTCCTGACGTACGGATTCGCGCCGCGGCAGGTCTCGCTCGATCCCTACCCGGTGCTGACCGTGATTTTCGACGTCATGTGCGTGCTGTTCCTGGTCGCGGCGGTGCGGGCGTGGATCGTGCTGTTGCGCGGGCGTTCCGAGCTCCGCCTGACTGGCGAGGGGCTGACGATCAGGCGGGGCAGGCGTGAGCTCAGCCTGCCGTGGGATTCAGTCGGCAAGGTTCGGGTCGACTGGCAGTCGAAGACTCCTTGGGTCGTGGTGTGGCTGCACTCGTCGGTCGCGCCGGAGCAGGTTCCTGTGCCCCGCCGATCGGACGGGAGCTACCGCGTGCTTCCGATCGGGCGTGGCCGATCGATGAAGAGCCGACTGCGCCAGCTCGGCGAGTTCCGATCGGCAGGCATGGCGTACGCCGGCCGCTACGTCGATGTGACGACGCCGAAACCGTCCGGTTGAATTGCGGGATGTCTGTTCACGAGGTTGTGGGGCGGTTGCCGGGGCCGGGGGTGGTGCGGCGGGTCAGTCGGGCGTTGGCGGTGCTTGATCTGGTGCTGAACGGTGACGACGACACGCTCAACTTCTTCTCGTTCGACGGGCGCTGGTCGGACACCGAGGAAGCGGCGCTGATGCGGGACGGCTCCGGGAACGAGTACTCGATGGTGTTCTCGCCGGCGGGCGTGTTCGCGTACGGGTTCGACCACGAGTCGCCGATGTCGCCGTACGCGAACGGGATGCGGTCCTGGCCAGGCCTGCTGGACGACATCCCCGAGGCGTTTCACGAGCAGCGGGACGACAAGGCTTTCAGCGATGACGGGGTACCGCGGGCGACGGTGTGCTTCTGGCGTACGGCGGAGGACGACGCGTGGCGGTGTGGTCCGGTGCAGGGTAATGATGGCGCGGACGAGTTGTTCGATTTGGTCGCGGACGGGAGCCCGGAGGCGTACCCGACGTTCGCCGAGGAGTACTACGAGGTCGCGCTCGATCTCGAGGCGGTGCGGCACGTGTATGCGTTGATGCCGTTGACGGAGTACGTCGTCACGTCGCTCAACCCCGAGCGCCGGCTGAGCGACCTCGCTGAATCGATCGCCGAGATCGGCTACCCGCGATCCTGAAGCGCATGGCCGGACCCGGGCACGGGCTGCGGGGCGTGTTAGTCGGGGAGCATGGGCATTTCCAGGGCTGGGGTTTTGCCTAGCAGGATGCCTCGGGTGATGGCGTTGGTGCCGAACTTGTCCTTGACCTGGTCCAGCGCGCTGTCGAGCTCGTTGTTGGCGGCTTTGTCGAAAGGCAGGGCCAGCTGCAGGGCGGCTTCGTTCTCCAGGTTGCCGACCGAGATGCCGATCATGGTGAGGCCCTGGGTGGTGATCAGTGGTTGTGCGGTGCGCAGCAGGGCGCGTGCGGTGATCAGGATCGCGCGCGTCTGATCCGTTGCCTGCGGCAACGTATGCGAACGGTTCGCCCGGGTGAAGTCGTCGAACCGCAGTCGCAACGTCACCGTCCGGCCGGAGCGGCCCGCCGTCCGCATCCGGCGGCTGACCCGGTCGACGAGGCCGGCCAGTACGGCGTCCAGCGTGGCCGGTGACTTCGGGGAGCGGCCGAGGGCCCGTTGCGATCCGATCGACCGGCGCCGGCGGCCGACCTCGATCGGGCGTGGGTCGCGGTTGTGCGCGAGCGCGTGCAGGTGCCGGCCGGACGCCTGCCCGAGCATCGCGACCAGCGCCGCCTCGGGCAGCATCGCGACGTCACCGACCTTGGTCAGGCCGCGGGTGCGCAGCTTCTCCGC
>DASSDE010000436.1:0-4662 GCA_035697365.1 Kribbella sp.
GGCCGAGGTCGAGGTCGACCGGAAGATCCTCGCCGACCTGGCCGTCAACGACCCGGCCGCGTTCTCCGCGCTCGTGCAGGTGGCCAAGGCCGCCCTGCCGGCGGACGTGAACGCGCCGAAGAGCGACGCCGCGGCCTGAGCCGCCGTACCTGTCGAAAAGTAGTAAGCACCCGAGTGGCGAGTCCTGGTCTGCTGACTGCGCAATCCGCGCGGATCAAGCAGGCGCGGCGGCTCGCCACTCGTGCGTTCCGGCGCAAGGCCGGCCGCTTCCTGGCCGAGGGCCCACAGGCTGTCCGCGAGGCACTGGAACATCGTGAACTCGTCGTCGAGGTGTACGCCGAACCGGCCGTCGCCACCCGGCACCGCGATCTGCACGACCTGGCCGCGGCCGCCGGCGTCCCGTGGTTCGAGGTCGACCGGGCCGCGATCGAGGCGTTGAGCGAGACCGTCACGTCGCAGGGCGTCGTCGCTGTCTGCTCCCTGGTGACCGTGCCGCTCGGCAGCACCGGCAAGCTGATCGCGGCCGGCGTCCAGGTCCGCGACCCGGGCAACGTCGGTACGTTGATCCGGACGGCGGACGCGGCCGGAGCGGATGCCGTCGTACTGTCGGCCGAATCCGTTGACCCGCACACCCCGAAGGCGGTCCGCGCCAGCGTCGGCCGCATCTTCCACGTCCCGATCAGCACCGACGTCGAGATCGTCGCCGCCGTCCAGGCCTGGCGTACGCAGGGCCTGCAGGTGCTCGCCGCGGACGGGTACGGCGCCACCGACCTCGACACCTGCATCGACGACGGCACCCTGGCGAAGCCGACCGTCTGGCTGTTCGGCAACGAGGCGCACGGCCTCCCCGACGAGATCAACGCCGTCGTCGACCACTCGGTCAAGGTGCCGATCTACGGACGCGCCGAGTCGCTCAACCTGGCCACCGCCGCGGCCATCTGCCTGTACGCATCCGCCCGGGAGCAACGACGATGATCTTCGACCTGCCGGGCCGGTTCTGGCGCGGGAATCTGCACACCCACTCGAACCTGTCCGACGGGTACCTGTCCCCGGCCGAGACCGCGCAGGTGTACCGCGACGCGGGGTACGACTTCGTGGCGATCACCGACCACTTCCGCCCGGAGTACGGGTTCCCGATGACGGACACGCGGGACCTGCGGACGGACGGCTTCACCACACTGATCGGCGCAGAGCTGCACGCACCGCTCACCGAGGCCGGACAGGAGTGGCACATCATCGCGGCCGGGCTGCCGCTGGACTTCGCGCCACCGTCGGCGGGCGAGACCGGACCTGCGATCGCCCGCCGGGCCCGGGCCGCGGGCGCGTTCGTCGGGATGGCCCATCCGGCCGCGTCGCTGCTGACCGCGATCGACGCCGAGAGCCTGGACGCGGCGCATGCGATCGAGGTCTACAACGCACTCTCCGACCGCGAGGACCGCGGCGACAGCTGGCACCTCACCGACGTCCTGCTGAACCGTGGCCATCGCATGACGACGTACGCCGCCGACGACGCGCACCTGCAGCCGCAGGACCCGCCGCCGTGCCAGGCGTGGGTCCACGTCCGTGCGGAAACCCTCGACCCCGACGCCCTCCTGAGCGCGCTGAAGGCCGGCAACTTCTACTCCAGTACGGGCCCCGAGCTGCACGACGTACGCATCGAAGGCGACGATGTCGTGGTCGAGTGCTCGCCTGCGACGAAGATCCTGCTCAGCGGCGGCCATCCCGGCGCGGAGGTCGAACAGGGCACCGACCTCACCGGGGCCACGCTCCCGCTGAGCCTGTTCCGCGGCCTGCACTGCCGGATCACGGTCGAGGATGCCGCCGGTGGTCGCGCCTGGACCAACCCGATCCACCTGCCTGTGGACAACTCAACGCACTGAATGCCCTCGGTGTGTCAGCCTTTCGTCACGTACTGCTGACGAAAGGACCTCCGACATGCTCTGGCCCGCGCTGCGCGCCCATTCCGTTGGCAAGCTCTCCGACGCTCAGGTCACCTGGCTGCGGGAGCGCTTCGGCCTCACCGAAGGCCCGCGGACCGAGGGGCCGGCGGCAGACGGCAGCCTCGCGCACCGGCGGCTGACCGACGAGCAGGGCGTGCCGCTCGTCCTCGACCTCACTGCGATGGAGCGCGACGGCTGGCTGTTCACGCTGTTCCAGGTGACCGCGGACAAGCCGACGGCCGACTTCGTCGCGAAGCAGCGCGCCGAGTTCCGGGCCGCGATCGACCACCTCGGGCTCAAGCTGCTGGAGATCGAGCCGGCCGCGACCGCCGACGAGGTCTCGCTCGTCACGCTCTCCGCCGAGGACGAGCAGCTGGACGCCTTCGACGGGGTCTGGGATCTGCCCGACGACCTGAATCGGATCTGGTTCCATCTCGGTCTGCTGCGGGACTCGCCGCGGGAGGTCCAGGAGGTCAAGCTCCGGCACCTGATGCGGACCTCGGGCTGGCGGCAGGCTCCGGAGCGGGTTCGCCGGCAGGCGCAGGAGTTCCTCGACGGCCGCTGGGACGGCCGGTGAGATGACTCCCGACGTGCTGCCACCTCGTGGCTCCGGTGAGCGCCGGCAGTACGAGCGTCTCGGCGGAGCCCTGCTGAGCGACGACGGCCGGATCGTCGCGGCGCCGCAGGCGAAGACGATCGCGATCGAGACGCTGGCCCGGCGGATGCGGACGCCGACCGTCGAGCTGGTGCTTGCTGCGACCGGGCTGATCGTCGGGAGTGACATGGCGGGCCGGCTCGGCGACGGCCAGTACGTACTGGTCCCGTTCGACGAGCACTACCCGTCGAAGGGCGCCGACCTGCTGCACGCCGACGAGCTCCGCTCGGACCTGTACCGGGAGCACGCGCATCGTGCGATCCGGATGGACACCGTGCAGGCGGAGCGGCTGGTCCGGACGATCGCGACCAGCGAGCTGATGCGTGCTTGGTCGTACGGTTCGAGCAACAACCCCCGGTCGCTCGCGCTGCAGGAGGTCGCGCGTGACGAGTTCGCGCTGCACAGTGTGCGGGGGCGGCACCTCGATGGCAGCACTCGGTCGGCCGTGGATCTCGAGCTCAAGTACAACCGGAATGCGCTGACCGAGTTCCTCCGCACGCAGTACGCGATGACGCAGGAGGTGCTGCAGGCGCGTGGCATTTCGGAGCTGATCTCGTACCGGGCCTATATCTGGACACCGGATGGCAAGCGGCCGTCCTGGGCGGGTCACGAGGGGACTGTCGTCGAGACTCGGCAACGGCCGCTGGCGAGCTGGTCGCCTGATCGCCGGCTGATCTCGGACTGGCTGCGGGAGCGGCCGGACCACGGCGTGATCCTGGCCGCCCGGCATGCCGCGCAGGACATCGTCTCGCTCCCGGTCACCGGGATGGGCCTCCTGGACCACAAGCGCTGGGTAACCCTCCCCGGCAACCACCGCGCCGTCGTCGACAGCACCATCTCCAACCCGCGGGCCACCGGGGCCGCCGACCCGCCGGTCGTTGGGCGAGGTCAGCCTGCGCGCGGTCCGGGCGGCCGAGCGCCGGTCGCGGCGCAGCCCGGGCCCCGGCCGGAGTCGGGGCCGAAGGCGGGATGGCGGCCGGTGGGTGTTGCGGCTCGGGTTGGTGCGCCGGATGCGTTGGATGTGCGGATCGGGCGGATCCTTGACGGGCAGGAGGAAGCGCCGTCGTGGTGGTTGCGTGACGACTCCGGCTACGCCATCGCGCGACGGGACCTGGAGTTCCTCCGGATCGAGCCGCAGCAGGTGCGCTGGATGCTGAACCGGCAGGCGCCGATGGGCTTGACCCCGAGGCTCTACCACCAGTTCGGCAGCGAGCTGGGAGAGGCCCTGCAGCGCGACGGCGTCCCAGGGAGCCAGGTCGACATCCGGCTCAAGGGCACCGCCGCCGGGTTCTTCTCCGGACTGCACAAGACACTCCCGAGCGAGGCAGACCTGGCCGGCAATCCGGCAGCCGTCGAGCGGCTACGCGAGTGGTTCGGCGACGACGAACACCGGCCGCTCCGCCGTCCGTACGACGCGATGTACCGCCTCGGTCTCGAGCGCGAGCCGAGCGACTACGACCTCGACATCAACAGCACCACCGCGGTGCGGGCCGCCCGTGCGTACTGGCGAGACCACTTCCGCGACCGCTACCCGGGTGACTTCATGACCGGCCACGGGTACCTCGACAAACAGGCCGTACGCGGCGCGCTCCCGCACCTGTCCGACTGGGCGGCCCGCTGGGAGGACAGACTCGGCCGGCCGCTGTCGCTCGGAGTCTTCGAATCCACCGGCCCGTTCGACGAGGCATCCTTCGGCCGCACGATCTCGGAGCACTTCAGAGACTCGGACTGGATCGTCCACCACCGTCAGCAGGCCGCCGGACCGAGCCTTCCGCGCGTGCAGCACAGCGTCTGCGCCACTCGGCCGGAGCACCTCCGCCGGGCGTCCGGCAAACACCACGCGATGATCCGCAGCTGACCTTCGCGGCGAGCACGTTGTTGACGGTCGGGCGCGCGACGTGTCAGCTTTGACGCAGCGCGTACCAGGACGCCTCCTCTCCGCGGCAAGCACCGAGTGCACCTGGGCTGCAGGACCTGACAGCCGGCCGGTGAACTCCCTTCGGGACGGCCTGATCAGCGGAGCGGGCTGCCCTGGAAGGACCGTCGATGTCGACCACACCGCTGCCC
>DASSDE010000437.1:0-2945 GCA_035697365.1 Kribbella sp.
TGTCCGCGGGGCGGTTGGTCGCAACGGTGACGACCCTGCGAGCCGGCGTACTGCACGTGGTTGAGGACTGCGTGTCCGGGTCGTCGCCCGCGGAGCACTGTGCCGCGATCAGCCGGGCGGTGCGAGAGCTGCGCGGAGAGCTCGGCGATCGGGCGGCGCGCATCGGCGGGATCGGCGTCGCCGTCGACGGGCCGCCGGACGACGGGTTCGAGGCGATGGTGCGGGCGGAGTTCGACGGCGAGCGGGTGCTGGTCGTGAATGCGATGCACGCGCAAGCGTTGACCGAGGAGTGGTTCGGAGCGGCAGTCGGCCTGGGGACGTTCGCGGTGGTGTCGGTTGGTCCTCAGGTTCGCTGCGCGGTGTTCGCCAACGGCGGCATCGTCACCGGACCCCATGGTGACGGGGCCTTGGGGCGGATGCCGTTCGGCGCGTCCGACGTCGACTCGGTGGCCTCGACCGGCGCGATCCTCGGCGCGGCCGGCCGCGCCGTCGGCAACCGTCGACTGACCTTGGCCAAGGCACGGACCCTCGCACAGGAGAGCGATCCCCGCCTCACACCGGTTCTCACTGCGGCCGGTAAGGCGCTGGGTCAGGCGGCCGGTACGGTCGCGGCAGTCGCGGGTCTGGAACTCGTCGTCGTCACCGGCGACTTCCTCACCGAAAGCCTCGACCTGCATGCAGCCCTGGGTGCTGCCTTCACTCCGCTCGCCGGCAGCGCCGCGCTGGTGATCCGCTCCCAACGCCCGGAGGACACCGCCCGAGCTGCCGCAGCCACCGTGCTCCGGCACATCATCGAGAGCGGCTTCCGCACCGAGGCCGGCACCGTAAAGGCTTTTACGCCCGGTCCGTCGCCGGGCTAGGCTGACCGCCGAATCCGGTGCTTGAGGAGTTGGGGATGGTCGGTCAAACGGGCGTGCGCTGACTGCAACTGTCATCGCGCGCCGCCTGCAGAGTGCTTTGCAGTGACAAGCGGCGCTTCCCCCTGCCCTGGGGCCGGCGCGTCCTGGGCTCGACTCCTGGGACTTGTTCGTGTCGCTGTGGACGCATCGTGATTTCCGGTGGCTCTGGATCGGCCAGACCGCCTCCCAACTCGCAAGCTTCGCCGGTCAGGTGACTCTGCCGCTGGTCGCGGTCACCACCCTCGGGACCGGCGCCGCCCAGCTCGGCGTACTGCGTGCCGTCGGGCAGGCTCCGATCCTGTTGTTCTCACTCGCGGTCGGCGTCCTCGTCGATCGCCTGCGGTTCCGGACCGTGCTGGTCGCGGCCGACCTCGGACGGGCGGTCGTGCTGGCGTCCGTACCGCTCGGGCTCGCACTCGGCTTGCCGTTCCTGTATGCCGTGGCCTTCGTGGCCGGCACCTTCACCGTGTGCTTCGACGTCGCGTCGATGGCGTCGCTGCCGCAGCTGGTCGAGCGCGATCAGATTGCCCAGGGCAACAGTATGCTCGAGACCACGCGGTCCGCGGCGCAGATCTGCGGTCCGGCCGTCGGCGGTGCGCTCGTGTCGTTGCTGAGCGCCCCGATGGCGGTGGTTGCCGGGGCGGTGTTGTTCGCAGGGTCCAGTCTGTCCGTCAGCCGGATCCGCAGTCGCGCGAGTACGCCGGCGGTGCAACACGGCGTACTGCGACAGATCGGCGAAGGACTGCGCGTCGTCGTACGGGATGTGTCGTTGCGGGCGATCGCGGCGGCCACCTGTGCGTACCAGTTCTCGTTCACCGCGCTGACGACCGTGTACCTGCTGTTCCTGAGCCGGACCCTCGGTCTGCCGGGTGCAGTGATCGGTCTCGTGATGGCGTCCTTCGGGCCGGGTGTGCTGGTCGGGTCGCTGCTGTCCGCATGGTTGCCGAGACGGTTCGGGTACGGCCGGGTGGTCGTCTTCGCAGCCCTGGTTTCGGACCTCGTCATGCTCGCCACCTCCACGCTCCACGGACCGGGCCCGCTCACGATCGCCGCACTGATCACGGTCAACGTGCTGTACGGCGCCTTGAGCCAATCGGTCGACGTCGCGATCGTGGCGATCCGGCAACTGGTCACACCGCTGCGGGTGCAGGGGCGAGTGGTTGCCACCATCAACTTTCTCGGCCTCGGTCTGACCCCGCTCGGTGCGTTGCTGGGCGGCGCGGCCGCAGGTGCCTTCGGCGTCCGTCCGGCATTGCTGGCTGCGACCGCGGGACTGTTCCTGTCCCCGTTGTGCCTGACGCGCCTCAGCCGGAGCCTGACCGGCCGGGTCTAGAGGTTCGGGATGATTGAGAAGGCGGCGATGGCCAGGCAGATGCTGCCGTTGAGGTACGGGTGGCCGGCGAGGATCGCGACGAACTCGCGGATCGTTGCCGTCGGCCAGTAGTACCGGGCCGTCGGTGAGCCGATCACCTGGCCGTTGACCTTGGCCTTGCGGGCGGTCAGCGCGGCGCGGAACGCGTGGAAGTTGTTCGTGACGATCAGACAGCGGTACTTCGGCCGCAGCCCGGCCATCAGGTCCCGGCTGAAGGTCAGGTTCTCCCAGGTCGTCGTCGACTTGTCCTCGCGGAGGATCTGGTCGTCGGGGACGCCGTGCTCGACCAGGTACGCCGCCATCGCGTGCGACTCGGGGAGGTCTTCGCCGGGGCCCTGCCCGCCGGAGGTGATGATGAGCGGCGAGCGGCCCTTGCGGAGCGCCCGTTGGTACACCTGCCGCGCCCGGTCCAGGCGGCTGGCCAGCAGCGGCGGGACCCGGGAACCGATCACGCCGGAGCCGAGGACGACGACGAAGTCGACCTTCCGGGAGGAGCGGATCCGGCTGTAGACGAACGCGTACACGAGGAAGCAGAGGAACAGGAACGAGATGTAGGTGAGGATGCCGAGCAGTACCGACCGGAGCACCGCCAGCGGCTGCCAGCCGATCGTCTGCACCAGCACGCTGAAGATGACGAAGCCGATGATCCCGAGGCCGGCCAGCAGCGACAGCAG
>DASSDE010000438.1:0-5807 GCA_035697365.1 Kribbella sp.
TGAGGGCCGTGTTGTTCACCGCGTGCACCCAGTGCAGGTCGCCGTACTCCGCGTGCAGCGCGTCCAGCGCCTCGTCCAGCTCGGCGTCCGCGAGGGTCAGTCCGAAGCGGACCGCTCGGGCGATCGCGCCCCGGCCGTCCAGCACCTCCAGGCCCGCGACCGCGGCCTTGACCGGGTCGTCGAGGACGAGCGCCGCGGCCGACATCGCGGCCACCCAGAGCGCGCCGTCGACGCCGGCGCCGGTGTGGCTCAACCGGGCGTCGACAAGTGCGAGCCGCGCCGCCGACGTACGGTCACCGGGATGCGCCCAGCCGTAGGCGTCGGTACGGATCTGGGCACCGATCCACTCCCGGAACGGGTTCCCGACGACGGCCGCGCGGGCCGGCTCGACGCCCTCGAGAAGGTTGCGGTAGGCAACACGTTCGGCGGTGAACACGCGGCCGGCCGGCAGGTCGCCGAGCCAGCTCTGCGCCACGTCCTCGGTGCTCAGGTCGCGCCCGAACCGCTCCATCATCAGCAGCGCCAGGATCGCGAAATTGATGTCGTCGTCCTCGGGCATCCCGTCGATGACCTCGCGGAGGCTGGTCACCTTCGACCGCCGGTTCCACGGCCAGCGTCGCTGGACGTCGTCCGGTACGCCGACGGCGGTGATGTACTGCGTCAGCGGCCACTGCCCGGAGCTGGCGAGGATCTCCCGGATGCCCTCGCGCGGAATCTTCTCCACCGGCTTCCCCAGCAGGTTGCCGGCGCACCGGCCGAGCCACGCGTTCAGCGTGCGGGCCTCGAGGTCGACCGATGCACCGAGCGACGGCAGATCAGGGATCACCGGCGCGTGCCACTCCGCGGTCCTGGCGTCCAGGACGTCGAGCAGCTCGCGAGCCAGCGCCCGCAGCGCCGGCGCCGCGGGCTCGTCCGAGGCACCGGAGACCGGCGCGTCCGTCGTGCCACCGGCAGCCAGCCAGCGGGCCTGGACGTCGGTGACGTCGACACCCTCCGACCGCGCCTGGACCAGCTGGTGCGGGAGGAGATCCTCCGGCTGCACCCAGGTCAATCTCATCGAGGCTCTTCCTTCCCTTGTTGCGCCAGGCGAAACGCACACCTGGATCGTTCGTTCACCACGGGCCGATACTCCAGCCCATGGTCACCCGTCGCAGCTTTCTGACCGGAACTGCCGCCGCCCTTGCGCTGACCGGCAGCCTTCCGGATCTCGTCGATGCAGTAGGGATATCGCATCGCACCGACAAAAGACCGTTGTTCACCCTCGGCGTCGCCTCCGGCGATCCGCTGCCGGACGCCGTGGTGATCTGGACGCGGCTCGCGCCGGGCCCGCTCGAACCGTTCGGTGGCCTGGACGATCACGCCGTGGACGTCGAATGGGAGGTCGCCGAGGACGCGACGTTCCGCCGGGTGGTACGCCGCGGTACGGCGCATGCCCGTCCCGAGTACGCGCACACCGTGCACGTCGACGTCCGCGGCCTGCGCCCGTGGCGGCACTACTTCTACCGGTTCCGTGCCGCCGGCCAGATCAGCCCGACCGGCCGCACCCGTACCGCTCCGGCGCCGTCGGACGAGCCGGCGGTGACGATGGCGGTCGCGTCCTGCCAGGCGTTCTACGACGGCTTCTACACCGCGTACCAGGACGTCGTCCGCCGGGACCACGACGTTGTCCTGTTCCTCGGCGACTACATCTACGAGGTCGGCGTCGGCCCGACGGCCGGCGTCCGGAACCGGCCCGTACCGGTCGACTTCGCCGGCGAGATCTTCACGCTCGACGAGTACCGGGCGCGGTACGCACTGCACAAGACCGACCCCGATCTGCAGGCCGCGCACGCAGCGGCGCCGTGGATCGTGACGCTCGACGACCACGAAGTCGAGGGCAACTGGGCCGGGTACGTCTCCGAGGACGGCATCCCGCACGACGACTTCCTGGTCCGGCGCGCCAACGGCTTCCGCGCGTACTGGGAGCACATGCCGCTGCGTCTCGACCAGTCCCCCGACGGCCCGTCGGTCCGCCTGCACCGCCACCTGCGCTACGGCCGTACCGCCGACCTGAGCGTGCTGGACACGCGGCAGTTCCGCGACGACCAGACCTCGACCGGCGGATGGCTGCCGCCGGACGCGGTGTCGGCCGACCCGGCCCGCACCATCACCGGCGACGCGCAGGAACGCTGGCTGCTGGACACGCTCGGCCGATCGACCAGCCGCTGGAACGTCGTCGCGCAACAGGTCGCGATGGCGCAGCTCGACCGCAAGACCGGTCCGGAACTCGAGCTCCCGATGGACACCTGGAACGGGTACACCGCATCCCGCGACCGCGTTCTCTCCGGCGTTCGCGACCGGGACGTACGGAACTTCGTCGTCCTCACCGGGGACCTGCACCGCAGCGTCGCCTCGGACCTGCGGGTGAACTTCGCGGATCCGTCCACGCCCGCTGTCGGGGCCGAATTCGTGACCACCTCGATCTCGTCCGGCAAGGACGGGGTCGACGCGGACGCCACCGGTCGCGCACTGCTCGCGGAGAACGCGCACGTCAAGTTCCAGAACGTGCAGCGCGGCTACCTCAGCTGCCGGCTCGACCGGACGCAGTGGACGTCGGACTTCCGCGTCGTCGACCGCGTCACGTCGCCCGGGGGTACGGCGTCCACCCGCGCCACCCTGGTCGTCGAGGACGGCCATCCCGGAACCCAAACCGCCTGAACGGATCCTGTTATGAACCCTCGCTCCGTTGCCAACCTCGCCGGCCGCCTCCGGCCGCGCACGATCGCCCTGCTCGCCGCCCCGCTCGCGCTCCTGGTGCCTGCGATTGCTGTTGCTGGCAGCAACAACCACATCGCCGTCAGCGCGACGCCGCAGCCGGTTGAGGTCGTTCCGCTGCCGTGCTTCCCGTCCGGCAAGCTCACGCTCGGGATGACCAACACCGGCCACAAGCCCGTCATCGCCGACATGCACGTGTCCGGCGACCCGGCGCTCACGCTCTCCCGGCACCAGTTCTCCAGCTACCTGCCGGTCGGACAGTTGGTGAAGGCCCCGCTCGAGATCACCGTTCCGCGCGGGACGGCTCCGGCCACGCACACCGTCGACCTGAGCGTCGGCAAGGACCACCTGCAGGTGCCGATTGTCGTCAAGCCCGTTCCGGCGCGCGACAACCTGCTGCTCGGCGAGCAGGCTGTCGCGTCGTCCACGAACGGCAACATGCGGCTGTGCGGCGGAGTCGACGGCAACACCGACTCCGCCCAGTGGGGCGCAAGTGGCTGGCACGACGCCACCAAGGGCGTCTTCCCCGACACGTACGGCGTCGACCTCGTCCAGCCCACGACGATCGGCCGCGTCGTCGTCCAGACCCTCGATTCGGTCAAGTACCCCGCAGCGGTGATGGGCATCCGGGACTTCGACGTCCAGGTCCGCGCGGGCACCGAGTGGACGACCGTCGGTGAGTTCCGCGGCAACGTGACCGGTCAACTCACCGTCACCTTCGAACCCCGGCCCGTCGACGCCGTCCAGCTGGTCGTTCACGACTCCAACGACCACGGGTACTCCCGGATCATCGAACTCGAGGCGTACAACCACTGACATTCAGACCAGCGCATCCAAGGCGGCCGTACGCCGGGCCCACCGCGCGGCGTCGGCCGCACGAATGTCCTGGACGACCGATGCCATCACCCGGCCGGGCTGGTCCAGGTCGGTCTTGCTCGCCGAGGCGATCTCTGTCGCCCAGTCGTCCGGTACGCCGTCGCGCCCCTGGAGCGCCCCGGTGATCGCGCCGGCCATCGAGGCGATCGAGTCCGCGTCGCGGCCGTAGTTCGTGCCGCCCAGCACCGCCCGGCGTACGTCGCCCTCGGACACCAGCACGAATCCGAGCGCGATCGGCAGCTCCTCGATCGCCTTGGTACGGCTCGGGCGGCGGGCGTCCATGGACAGCTCGCGATAGTTCGGGCCGACCGTGTCGTAGGGCTCGATCGCCTTCCGCAGTACCGGAATCGCGTGTTCCCAGTCAGTGATGCCGTTCGCTGCTTCGGCGACGGCCTCGACGGCGTTCCGCGTGCCGTCCTTGGCCAGGCTCAGTGCCGCTTCGACCGCCGAGGAGGCCGTTGCCCCGGGCACCATTGCCGCGGCGACGGCGGCCGCGAACACGCCGGCCGCCTCCCGTCCGTAGCTCGACTGGTGCGCGCCCGCGACGTCCAGGGCCTCGGCGTACGCACCCTCGGGATCGCCCGCGTTGGCGATCCCGACCGGCGCCATGTACATCGCCGCGCCACAGTTCACGATGTTGCCGACGCCGGCCTCGCGCGGGTCGACGTGCCCGTAGTGCAGCCGCGCGACCAGCCACTTCTCGGCCAGGAACACCCGTTGCAGCAGCAACGCCTCCGCCTCGAGCTCCGGGATCCAGCGGGTCCCGTTCAGCATCTTCGGGACCAGCGACTCGGCGACCGCGTACGCGTCCAGGTGCGTCCGGCGTTCGTCGTACACCTCGACCAACGCGTGCGTCATCAACGTGTCGTCGGTGATGTGCCCGTCACCCTTGTGGTACGGGGCGATCGGGCGGGCCGTCCGCCAGTCCTCGTACCAGGGGCCGACGATACCGGTCACCCAGCCGCCGTGCCGCTCCCGGATCGCCTCCGGGGTCCAGCCCTCGACGGCTCCACCGATCGCGTCACCGACCGCGGAGCCCGCGAGGACGCCGACCGCCTTGTCTTCCAGCACTGTGTTGCCCCGTTCCGGCATCAGTTGTTGACCTGGCCCCATCCGTCGCTGAGTTTCTTGCCCAGGGCGGCGAGGTCCGTCTTGTTCGCGAGGTACTCCTGGAAGGCGGGCGTCGCGATCTGGTCCTTCCACTTCGGGTAGTTGTCCACGCTCTGGAACGGCGCCTTGGTGAGTTCGGTGCCGCTGGCAAGCGTCTGCTGCCAGCCGTTCTTGCCACCGGTCGCCTTCAGGATCGCGTCCCGGGCCGGCTGCGTGGTCGGGATCAGCCAGTCACCCTGACCGACCGCGGCCAGGTTCTCGGCCTTCATGAAGAAGTCGATGAACTTCGCGGACTGCTCGATGTGCTTGCCCTCGGCCGGCACCGACAGGGTCTGCGGGTTCGCGGCCTGCTTGCTGCTGGTGCCCTTGAGCGGCGGCAGTACCTCCCACTGGAAGGTCTTCGGCGCCTCTTCGGTGATCTGCTGGGCGACATAGTTGCCGGCCACAATCATGGCGTACTTGCCGGCGTAGAACCCAGGCAGTACGTCGGTGCCGCCCTGGGTCAGCGAGGTCGGGTCGATCGACTTGTCGTCATAGGCCATCGCATGGATCCGCTTCGGCACCTCGAGCTCCGGGTCGCCGACGGTCGCCTTGGCGTCCGGCCCGCTGCCGTCGAAGTACTTGGCGTCGAAGTTCAGCCCGAGGTTCAGCATCGTCGCGGTCGGGCTCTTCAAGCCCCAGCCGAGACCGTACTTGCCGCCCGCGGTCAGCTTCTTCGCGTCGGCGGCCAGGTCGTCCCAGCTGAGCGAGTCACCGGTCGAGGTGATCCCGGCCTGCTTGAGCAGGGCCGAGTTGCCGAACACGACGTACGACTGCAGCAGCGTCGGCGCGCCGTACACCTTCCCGTCCTTGGAGACCGTGTCCCAGACACCCTGCGAGACAGCATCCTTGGTGTCCTGGCTCAGGTACGGCGAGAGGTCCGCGAGGTACCCCTGGTTGATGAACCCGGTGATGTCGGCGGACTCGTCGTGGATGATGTCCGGCGCGGTCCCGCCCTGGAACTGGGTCACCAACTGGTCGTGCACGGAGTCCCAGCTGCCCTGGACGTACTCGACCTGGATGTTCGG
>DASSDE010000439.1:0-5566 GCA_035697365.1 Kribbella sp.
GCCGGGCAGACCCGGCCGGGGCAGGTGGAGATGGCGCAAGCCGTCGACACCGCGATGCATGAGGGATCGCATCTGCTCGTCCAGGCCGGCACCGGCACCGGCAAATCCCTCGGGTATCTCGTGCCTGCTCTCGTGCACGCCATCGAGGACCGCCGGGTGGTCGTGTCGACGGCGACTCTGGCGCTGCAGTCCCAGCTGGTCGATCGCGACGTCCCGGCGCTGCTTGACGCGACCGAGAAGCTCCTCCCGCGCAGACCGAAGTACGCGATCCAGAAGGGGCGGAACAACTACGCCTGCCTGCACCGGATCCGTGAGGGCGCGCCGGACGACGACGGCATGCTGATCGACGTGCCGCCGCCGGGCGAGATCGGCCGCCAGGTCATCGAGCTGCGCGACTGGGCCGAGCAGCAGCTCGCGGACGGCGAGGCCGGCGACCGTGACCACGCCCCCTCGCACCAGTACCAGGCGTGGCAGCAGGTCGCGATCGCTGCCCGCGAGTGCCTCGGCGCGCAGAAATGTCCGTACGGCGAGGAATGCTTCGCGGAGAAGGCCAAGGAACACGCCCGCAAGGCCGACATCGTCATCACCAACCACGCGCTGCTCTCGATCGACGCTTTCGAGAACCGCACGGTCCTGCCGGAGCACGACGTCATCATCGTCGACGAGGCGCACGAGCTGCCGGCCCGCGTCACCGGAGCCGCGGGCGACGAGCTCTCGCCGCAGCTGGTCGAGCGCGCGGCGAAGCGCGCCCGCCGGTTCGTCGACGACGACAAGGCCGACGATCTTGCCGACGCCTCCGACGCGCTCCGTGCTGCCCTGGACGGCACCCGTGAGGGTCGCATCGAGCCGTCCAACACACCGGTCCTGGAGGCGGCGGCGCTGGTCCGCGACGCCGCCCGCGGGCTGTACTCCGATCTCAACAAGAAGTCCGACGACAAGGACGACGACCCGGACGGCGCCAAGCGGCAGTCGAAGGGCGCGGTCAAGGAGATCTTCGACGTCGCCGAACGGGTGGCCGCGCTGAGCGACGCCGACGTGGTCTGGATGGTCGACCGCGACCGCTTCGGCCGCGAGCTCCGGATCGCTCCGCTGACGGTGGCGGGCCTGCTCCGCGAGTTGGTCCTCCGCGACCGTACGGCGGTGCTCACCTCCGCCACGCTCACCCTCGGCGGCGACTTCGACGCGATCGCCCGTCAGGTCGGCCTGCGCCCCAGCGACAAGCTCGCCGACGACGACGAGATGCCGGACCTCGACGAATCCGACGAGCGCGGCCCACTGCCGTGGCGCGGCCTCGACGTCGGCTCCCCGTTCGAGTACGAGAAGCAGGCGATTCTGTACGTCGCGAAGCATCTGCCCCCGCCGCACCGCGACGGACTGGGCAAGAAACAGTTCGAGGAGATCGTCGACCTGATCACCGCCGCCGGCGGACGGACCCTCGGTCTGTTCTCGTCCCGCCGTGCGGCGGAGGCGGCGACTGCGGCGGTCCGCGAGGCGACCGATCTCAAGGTGCTGTGCCAAGGCGATGCGCAGCTCGGTGAGCTGTCCCGCGAGTTCGTCGAGGATCCGGAGACGTCGCTGTTCGGCACGTTGTCGCTCTGGCAGGGGATCGACGTCCCCGGCTCGACCTGCAACCTGGTGATCATCGACCGGATCCCGTTCCCGCGCCCGGACGAGCCGCTGATGGCCGCCCGCCAGCGCGCCGTCGACGAAGCGGGTGGGAACGGCTTCATGGCCGTCGCCGCGACGCATGCCGGACTGTTGCTCGCGCAAGGCACCGGCCGGCTGATCCGCCGCAGCTCCGATCGCGGTGTGGTCGCGATCCTCGACCCCCGCATCGTCACCCAGCGGTACGGCGGGTTCCTGCGCGCCTCCTTGCCGCCGATGTGGCCGACGGCCGATCGTGAGAAGGTGCTCGGAGCCCTGAAGCGATTGCAATCCACGTGAGCCCGCCGTGAGCGCCCTGTGAGCCGCCCTGTGAGCCGGCCCGTTGTGAGCTTGCTGGTGGAGCGCACTACCGGGCCGGCTGTGGGCGCGTCGTGAGTCCCGCGGCCGGTCCGCCGGTGCTGCCGATGATGGCGGCGCTCGGCAAGATGCCCTCGGGTCCAGGCTGGTCGTACGAGCTGAAATGGGACGGCATCCGCGTCATCGCCGAGGTCGACGACGGCGTCTGCCGGCTCTGGTCCCGGAACAGCCACGACGTCTCCGGCGGATACCCGGAGCTCATCGGCCTGGCCGAGGCACCCGGGTTGCGGCTGCCCGCCGTACTGGACGGGGAGATCGTCACGCTCGACGAGAACGGCGCGCCGTCGTTCGGCCTGCTGCAGCGGCGGATGCATGTCCGCGATCCACGCCAGCTCCGGCACCTGATCACCGAGGTGCCGGTGTCGGTGCGCCTGTTCGACCTGCTCCGCTTCGACGGCAATTGGTTGCTGGAGGCAACGTACGACGATCGTCGTGGGCTGCTCGAGTCGCTCGACATCGGCGACCCGTTCTGGGAGGTGCCGGCGGTGCTGACCGACGGCGACGAGGCCCTCGATCTGTCTGCTGCCCAAGGGCTCGAAGGGGTCGTGGCGAAGCGCCGCAAGTCGCGGTACCTGCCCGGCAGGCGCAGCTCCGACTGGATCAAGATCAAGCCGGTGCAGACCAGGGACGTCATCCTGTTGGGCTGGCATCCGGGGGAGGGCAACCGGGAAGGGAAGATCGGCTCGTTCTACTGCGGTGCCTATGCCGGTGATGCGCTGGTGCTGATCGGAAAGGTCGGCTCCGGACTGGACTTCGCGACCCTCGACATGCTGAGTGCCGAGCTGACCGGCCTCGAGGTCGACCGGCCCGCGTTCGATCCGACGGGGATCCCGATGACGGACCGGCGGCGCGCGCACTGGCTGGACCCGGTCCTGGTCGCCGAAGTGACCTACTCGGGCTGGGGCGGCGACGGCCGCCTGCGCCACCCGGTCTGGCGCGGCTTACGCCTCGACATCAACCCAGAATCAGTACTGGTGGACAACAACTGAATGCATTTCACGACATGCGGGGAGCCGGCCGAATTGTTCGCAATGCGGTGAACGAAGTGCACCGCTGCGACATTTTCTGTTCAACTGTCGCAGAAATGTGGGATTGTCAGTCGTTCGTTTTCGGCGACGGTGCCGGAACCGCCAAGGCCGCCTCGATCTTGTCGGCCAGCTTCTCCGGTGCATGGGTCGGCGCGTAGCGCGCGATCACCGCGCCGTCGCGGCCGACCAGGAACTTCGTGAAGTTCCACTTGATCCGCCCACCGAGCAGGCCGCCCTGCTCGCGTTTCAGCCAGTTGTACAACGGGATCGTGCGGGATCCGTTGACATCCACCTTGGCGAACATCGGGAAGGAGACGTGGTAGATCGTCGAGCAGAAGTTGGCGATCTCGGTCTCGTCACCGGGCTCCTGGTGGCCGAACTGGTCGCAGGGGAAACCCAGTACCGCGAAGCCCTGCCGGCGGTAGGTCCGGTAGAGCTTCTGCAGACCCGTGTACTGCGGGGTCTGGGCACACTGCGAGGCCGTGTTCACCACCAGGAGCACCTGGTCGCGGAAATCGGCAAGAGACTGTTCATTGCCTTCGATCCGCGTGGCGCTGAAGTCATAGACAGTCGTCATGACTCAATGCTGACACGTCACGCCGAACTTCGCTCGCCGTCCGATATGTCAGACGCGACGCAGAACTGTTACGACCTTTCCGAGAATGATCGCGTCCTTGCCGTCGATCGGCTCGAAAGCCGGGTTGTGCGGCAGCAGCAAGATCTCGGTCTTGGTCTTCTTGAACGTCTTCACGGTGGCCTCGCCGTCGATCATCGCGGCCACGATGTCGCCGTTCTCCGCGGTCTGCTCCTGCCGGACGACCACCCAGTCGCCGTCGCAGATGGCCGCGTCGATCATCGACTGACCCTTGACCTTCAGCATGAACAGCGTGCCCTCGCCGACCATTGCCTTGGGCAACGGGAAGACCTCCTCGACGTCCTGCTCGGCGAGGATCGGGTTACCGGCGGCGATCTGGCCGACCATCGGCACGTAGACCGCATCCGGGTGCGCGTCACCGGCGCCGGTCTCGTCGTACGCCGTCTGGCGCACCGAGCCGACCGCCGACCGCCGTGCGGCAGCGTCCACCTCGCCGGGGTACCGGACCTCGATCGCCCGCGGGCGGTTCGGATCGCGGCGGAGCAGGCCCTTCTGCTCGAGCACGCGGAGCTGGTGTGACACCGAGGAGGAGCTGGTCAGTCCGACCCGCTCACCGATCTCGCGCATCGAGGGCGGGTAGCCCCGGCTGTCCACCGAGTCGCGGATCACGTCCAGGACGCGGCGCTGCCGCGGCGTCAGGCCGGTCGCGTCCGCCGGTCCGTCAGGCAGCTCGGCGACAGTCCGGTTCGCATCCTTGTCCTTGCTGGCACCGCTCGGCGTCCTGGCCATCGCTGATTGCTCCTCAGGTCGGGCCGGCGATCACGCACCAGCCGTTGCTTGCTCGACTGAGACGACCGTAGACCGAATTCTGAGATTCTTCAAACATCTGTTCGAAGGCGTGTCGGTTCGCATGTTTGTTCGGGTGTCGGGTTATAAGGCGTACGCGGGGTGCTGCGACGTCAGGGAATTTCCTGGGCGTGTCGCGGTTGGTAGTGGTTGCGCGAGGGGCGGCTGTCGGTTAATCATTCGTACAGACGTTCGATCGAACAAGTGTTCGGGTCGGTCGAACAGGCCACTCTCCGAAAACTGTCGGAGGGGCCCGGTAGACAAGACCCAAGCACCGAGAACGCGTACCGAACGAGTCTGGAGGACCCGATGAGCACAGCAGCTGTAGCGGCCGACACTCCGGCCCCGCGCCGCTCGATCAAGGGCGCGTCGCGGACGGCGACTGCGCACCTCAAGGTGGTTCCTGCCGTCCGGGCGACGCCGGCAGTTCCGGGCGCTCCGGCCGTGGTCCGGCCGCGGCGGCAGCGGATCGAGGGCGTGACCGCCGACCGGATGCCGGTGCGTGGCTGCTCCGGCGAATCGGTCGGCCTCCGTGTCCAGGAGCAGGCCGAGCCGGCCGCGCTCCGCCTGACGCGCCGCGGGCGGATGTTGCTGACCGCGGTGTCCGTCGTGGTGTTCGGGGCCGCGATCGTCGTCCTCGGCCTGCGGGTCAGCGGCGTTCTCGAGCCCGGCCCGCGCTTCACTCACACCGTGCCGGTCCAGGTTGCTCCCGGTCAGACGCTCTGGTCCATCGCCCAGTCGACGAACCCCGGTCAGGACCCGGCGATCGTCGTCGAGAAGATCGCCGACCTCAACAAACTGGCGAGTCCGGCCGACATCAACCCCGGCCAGACCCTCCGGATCCCGGTCGTCGGCTGATCAGCCCCGCGCCGCGCGCCACTCGTCGTCGAGCAGCGCGTAGACGTACTCGTTGGTCCATTCGCCCTTGAACTGCAAGGCGTGCAGGTGATGCGCCTCCCGCCGCATCCCGAGCCGCTCGAGCAGCCGCGCCGAGGCCGTGTTCCGGTCGTCGAGAACCGCAACGATCCGATGCAGCCCGAGCTCCTCGAAGCCGAGCCGAAGCGTCTCCCGCGCC
>DASSDE010000440.1:0-4977 GCA_035697365.1 Kribbella sp.
TGCAGGGCCGCCGCGGACTGGTGGCTGGCGAACACTCCGGGCCCGCTCCTGCGCAGGACCCGGTAGATCCTTCGCAGGTGCAGAACCTCGTCGGTGACGAGCATGAGCGATCGATGGGCGGCATACGTCCCGCGCCGGATCCGGCGCCAGCGGCCGGAGTCCAGCAGGGTGTCGATGTCAACGTCGGCGTACCCACAGGCACGTGCGTCGGCCCGGGTGAACACGCCACCCCGGATCGACGCCATCACGGCAAGTTGAGGATTCATGCCCAAGAACTTGCCGCGTTTCGCCCCGCTCCCGACCGGCGATTTTCAATCTGTGGAGAACTCGCGCCGCACCCGGGCCTTCGGCGGTCAGTCGAAGTAGACCTCCAGCTCGGCGATCGACGTGAAGTGTGAGGTGCCGCCTGGCTGACCGATCACGCGTACACCATCGCCCCAGATCGGCCGGAACCGCAGCTGATAGGTCTTGTACGGACCGGCGGTCGCGTCGAACGGGTAGTCGGGAGTGATCGCGAGATTGTCGACGTCGATCCACCGGAAGTTCTGACGTACCTGGACCTTGAGCCCGTCGCCGTACGCGGAGAACCAGCCGCCGGCTGCCTCCATCGTGCCCGTGGTGTACTCCAGCCGGCTCATCCAGTACGGCGTCGGGAACACGTACCCCCAGTAGTCGATGTTCTTGTTGGTCCCGTCGTCACTGGTCTCGCTCTTGGTCCGGTCGCCGTCGTTGTAGTACTTCCAGTTGGCGGAGAACGCACAGATCTCGTGCGGAGTCACCCCAGGAACGGTCCTGGCCAGGTTCGTGGTCGGAGCGGGCCGATTGGCCGGCGCCGCCTCGCGGTGTGGCTCGAGCCGCACCCGGCGCAGGTTGAAGTTGTAGTTGTCCTCCGGCTTCGGGTACGGCGCGGTCCACCAGTTGGTCTGCATCCACAAGCTGCGGCCGTCCGCGCTGACGTACTTGGAGGGCATGGTGGTGCCGTAGCCGCCGTTCTTCGGGGTGTGCACCTTGTCGTTCTGCTGGTACCAGGGCACCAGTCCGGTGTTGTGGTAATGGAAGCGGCGCCACGGACCCCACGGGGTCGGGGACTCGTAGAGTTCGAAGCTGGGATCGCTCCAGGACGAGTACAGGTACCGCTTCAGCGGAGCGTTGTAGAGCACACCGCCCTGCGAGACGACGGTCAGGTTGCCGGATTTGCCTGGGCGGGTGTCGAGATAGCGCCGCAGTGGGTCGTGCAGCACTGGAACCTTCTTCTCGATGCGCCGGTTCCAGGTCGGGGAGCCGTGCCGGTCGGTGCCGGTGAAGAACTCCCACTGTGTACGGTCCTGAACCTTGCCGGCCGGGACGCGGCCGAGGTAGAGATCGACGGGGTCCGGGACAGTTCCGGAGCCGGACAGCCGCCAGTTCCAGTCCATTCCGTAGGCGTAGACGTAGCTGCCGTCACGCGGGCCGAGCGCGCGGGTGGCGTGTTCGGAGTTCTTCCCGAAGTCGATGAAGAAGATCGTCGTAAAGCGGTGATCGGTGAACATCGCCTGCTCGGTCTTGTGCCAGGTCTTGCCGTGGTCGTCGGAGCGGCTGATGCTCGCGTTCGGTGCGTCGTCGAACGCGTTGTCCCCGTAGCGAAGGTCCTGCACGGCGAGGTACAGGGTCTCGTTCACGCAGACCATGCCGGTCGGTTTGCGGTTGTACTTCGCCGGATCTCCCCAGACGTTGGCGACTTGGGCGGACTCGGCGAGCTTCACTCCGGTCAGCCCTGTCTCGGGGGTGCCGGAGATTCGATTGACGACCACGTCCTTGAACGGTTCGTCGCTGAAGCCCCGCCCGTCACCGTTGGCCGTGTAGAGGTTGTCGTCGTCTGCCCAGCAGGTGGGCCACAGGTCGCCGTCGCTGCCAGGCGCTGCGTAACTGCCGGCATGTTCGATGAAGGCCGTGGAGAAGAACGTGCTGTCCACCTGCGGGAGCTGCCCTGGGTCGATTCCGTCGACGATCTTTTCCGCGGCGACTGCCGGTTCCTGCGGCCGTGCGGCGAAAGCGTTCGACGGGGCGGCTGCTGCGGTGACGATCAGGCCGGCACCTGCCACGGTCCCACCGAGAAACCTGCGACGCGAGGCGTTGGGCTGGTCGGGCATGCGGTTGCTCCGTTCGGCAGGCCACGGAAGAGTCCCGGTTTCACCGATCGCTCCGCAGCGAAGAAATCGATTTCCAGCACAACGTAGGAGGACTCGCCGCGATGGTCAAGCGGTCGATCCACATCAGTTGACCGGCCGCCCGTCCAGCCGGTCACTCCCGACGACGAACGTCAATCTGTGGACAACTCGTGCCGCACCCAGACATTCGGCTCGACGTACACAGCCCGCTCGGCCTCCACCATGCAGTCCACGGGCACCAGCGCCCCGGGCACCTCGACAGGGGCGTTGCGGTCGAACGGAAGGCCGGTCCAGCTGCGCCATTCGTCGAGGGATCCCGCGATCACCCACGATGCCGGTGCGATGCCGGCAATCCGTCCTCCGGCACGGACGTGCGTGCGGAGCCAAGGATCGGAGGGCAGGCGGTCAGGGCGGACACGGGTGACGTACTCGTACATGGGCATGTTCGGCTCGAGGTGTTTGTGGGTTGGGCGAACCGGTGCATCGAGTGCGGTCAGACCAAGGTCGGCGGTGGCCTCGCGAAGCGCAGCGAGGACGAGCGCGGCAACGCCGTCGCCCTGGAACTCCCGGGACACGCTGATGTTCAGGGCGCAGGCGACGTCTGGCTCGATGCCGCGATGGGCGTCCGAGAAGGCCCATACGACCGCCTGCTCCCAGCCGCCGGCTGGGAAGGCGGGCCGGTTGCGGCGGGAGAACTGGACGGCTTGGGCGTCGGCGATGGGCCGGCCGTCGCAGGTTGCCGTCAGGCAGGTCGCAGGGAACGTCTCGAGCGTGCGGGCGAAGTACGCCTCGGAGATGCGGTTGTGGCGCATGAACTCGGGCCAGCCGCCCACGTCGAGATCGACAAGGTCAGTGGCGGTGGCAATCTCGACCGTGCGCCCGGAGGACAGCCGGTGGCTCCTGGAAACGGGCATAAAAAAGGCCCGTCATCTGTCTATGACGAGCTCGGCGCGAGTTGGTACCCAGGGTTGCCACAGAAGGGGCATGTTGGCCTCGGACGGGGTGCGGTTGCCCTTCCGCTCGTTACAGGAGGCATGGGCGGCGACGGCGTTCAGCCACTCGGTGCGGCCGCCCCGGGACCTGGGTTGGACGTGGTCCATGGTGTCAGCGTTCTCCAGGCCGCAGTACGCGCACCGGAACTTGTCCCGCCGGAGGACGCCGTGCTTGCTGTACTTCATCCGGCCGGCCGCGTAGCGCCAGTGGGTCACGACGTAGCGGACCAGACGGAGGACGCGGGGGACCGGAAAAGGGCCGATGGTCCGCTCTCCGTGCGCCTCTTCGACCACTGCGACCTCACGAACCAGCATCCGGATGGCGTGCTGGATCGATACGGTGTGCAGCGGTTCGTACGACGCATTCAGGACTATGACGCTCATCCGGTGCCTCCTTCCGGCCGTAGCTGGGAACCACGGCGGTTGACGCAGGGTCTCAAGCATCCGTGGCCGCCGGGTGAACGGTCAACGGATTTCGTCAGACGGTCACGTGCCGGTACGGCTGCGTGATCGGCGAAGATGTGCTTATGGAATTGAACAATCTGCTGTCCGGTCCACCCGAGACACTACTACCGGTCGACCCGGCCGCGGCGGAACTCGCCGACGGAGTTGCTGCGGCCGACGTCGCGGCGAAGTACCCTACGTCCTCGCTCGCCTGGGCCGTGCTCGCCGAGGGCGCGCTGGCGGACGGCCGTACGGTCGAGGGCTACGCGTACGCGCGGACCGGCTACCACCGCGCTCTGGACCTGCTCCGGAGGAACGGCTGGAAGGGCCACGGCCCCGTCCCGTGGGAGCACGAGCCGAACCGCGGCTTCCTGCGCGCACTGGCCGCACTGGGCAAGGCAGCGGCCCTGATCGAGGAGAAGGACGAGGCCGAACGCTGCGTCACGTTCCTGCGCGACTCCTCGCCGGCGGCCGCCGACGCGCTGAGCTGAAACCTCCTTGTGGGACTGGTTTCCCGGCGGAATGATCTGCCGGGTGACCAGCCCCTATGCGCAGGACGGATTCAGTGCCGGGTTCGACTGGGGACCGGTCGGCGCGGAGGTCGTTGCCGGTGACATCGTCGCGGTCGTCGACGTCTTGTCGTTCACGACAGCAGTGACGGTGGCGGCCGATGGCGGCATCGACGTCTATCCGTATCGATGGCGTGACGAGACGGCCGTTGCCTACGCCGAGCAGTGCGGCGCGACGCTGGCGGTCGGACGCTCGGCGGCCGGGCCCGGCGAGGTGAGCCTGTCGCCGGTGTCGATCAGACGAGTGACCGGAATCACCAGACTGGTGCTGCCCTCACCCAACGGCTCGACGATTGCGAAGCAGTTGAGCGACCGCGCGGCAACCGTGATCGCGGTGTCGTTGCGTAACCGGCTGGCGACCGCGGACTGGGTCCGGGAGCAGTTGCAGGGCGCTCAGTCGAAGGTGGTGGCGATCGCGGCGGGTGAGCGCTGGCCCGACGGCTCGCTCCGACCGGCGGTCGAGGACCTCTGGGGCGCGGGCGGGTTCCTCAGCGCGCTCGGCAGCGATCACCTCTCCCCGGAAGCGCGCGCAGCGGTTGCGGCGTACGAGGCCATCGGTGACGACCTACCGAAGCACCTGCGCGAGTGTGCCGGCGGTCGCGAGCTGACGCAGTACGGCTTCGCGGAGGACGTGGCGATCGCGGCCGAGGTCGACACGAGCTCGGTAGTGCCGGTGCTCGAGGGCGGTATGATGTTCCGGTCAACCTGAACCACTCGAGGTTTCTGCCCGTTGACAGTGCCGGCAAGCGGCGAGCGTCCCCGCTACTTGCCGAACATGGACGGTTCTAGGCGGACGGACAGACCGGTGAAGCTGGACGCCCGCGG
>DASSDE010000441.1:0-7073 GCA_035697365.1 Kribbella sp.
ACACGTACAGAGGTGCGACGTCGGGCGGGTGGAGTTAGGGATGGGGGGTGGCTAGGCGGGTGGTCCAGTGGAGGCCTAGGGCGGTTAGGGACAGGCCGGTTGTCAGGCAGAGCCAGCCGGGTGGGGTGGTGGTCAGGAAGGTGAGGGGGTGGGCTCCTAGGGCGTAGCCGAGGGCGATGCCTGCGGTGGGGAGGGTGGCGAGGATTCGGGCGGTGGAGCGGGCGCCGGCGAGGCTGGCTTCGGTTTGGCGGTGGATGGCTTCGTCGGCGCGGAGAGCGTTGGCGAGGCGTTCGGTGAGGGTGGCGAAGGCTGCACCGGACTGTTCGGTGACGCGCCAGACGGCGGCCAAGGCGCGGAGGCTGGATGCGCCCGGGGTGTTTGCGGAACGGGTCAGGACGGCAGGGACGTCGGCGCCGAGTTTGGCGGCCGCGTGCGCAACTGCGAAGTCGGGGCTGATCGACGCGGCGCCTTCCAGGGCAGCGACGGGAGGGCGGCCGGCGGAGAGATCGGCAGCCAGTACGTCGAGGGCTTCGATGATGGTTGCGCGGCGGGATTCGATGGCCTTCTGCTGTTGGTGGTGAGCTCGCTGGTTGGCGATGAGGGCGAGCACGACGGTGATGGCGAGGGTTGAGACCAGGGCCTGAATGCTGAAAAACGCTGTGGACACGACGGTCGGGAGGATCAGCAGCCAGGATCGGGTGGGGCGACGGCCGAGGTGTCGCTTCCAGCGCGGAGCGGGCCTGCCACCGACGTACGGCGAGTGTCCGTTGCTCGAAGAGGAGCTGGATGGGTCTGCATTCGTCGATGGTTCTCCGCCTTGTGGCAGTTGGGATGTCAGGCGGTGCAGGCCGGGCGACGGGAGTGGGAGGGCGAGAGTGCAGGCCACGAGTGCGAGGAGTGCGGCCAGGACGGTTGGAGTCATGCGGCACCGGCTCTGGAGGTGAAGCGCTGGGCTGAAGGGTGGAGGGTGTGGGTGTCGTCGGGGTGGAACGTCACCGCGGGATAGGTCGTCAGCGGGCCGTCCGGAGACTTTGTCAGGGTCTGGATCTCGGCTATGCGGCGGTGACCGGCGGGAGTCCGGGTCAGGTGGACGACGGCGTGCAGTGCGGAGGCTGCCTGGCTGTGGACGGCGGCTTGGGACAGGCCGGCCAGGGCGCCGAGGGCTTCCAGACGGGCAGGGACGTCGGAGGCGGAGTTGGCGTGGATGGTGCCGCAGCCGCCTTCATGGCCGGTGTTCAGCGCAGTCAGGAGATCTACTACCTCTGCGCCGCGGACTTCGCCGATGACCAGGCGGTCGGGGCGCATGCGGAGGGCTTGGCGGACGAGGTCCCGGAGAGAGATCTCGCCGGCGCCTTCGACGTTGGGCGGGCGAGCCTCGAGGCGGACCACGTGCGGGTGGTTGGGGCGGAGCTCGTTGGCGTCTTCGACGAGGACGAGGCGTTCGGCGGGGTTTGCCAAGGAGAGCAGGGAATTGAGCAGGGTGGTCTTGCCGGTGCCGGTGCCACCGCTGATCAGGAAGGCCAGTCGGGAGTCGAGGAGGTCGTGGAGGATGTCTGCGCCTGCGGGCGGCACGGCACCGAGGGCGATCAGGTCGTCGAGGGTGAAGACCTTGCGGGACGGGACGCGGAGGGACAGACAGGTGCCGGGCGCGGCGATCGGGGCGAGGATCGCGTGGAAGCGGGTGCCGTCGGAGAGGCGTACGTCGACGTACGGCGTGGAGTCGTCCAGGCGGCGGCCGGCCGCGGCGGCGAGGCGGGTGGCCAGCCGGCGGATGGCTTGTTCGTCGCCGGTGCGGATGGCGATGAACTCGAGGCCGCGGCCGCGGTCGATGTAGACCTCGTCGGGGCCGTTGACCAGGATGTCGGTGACGCCGGGCTCGGCGAGGAGGCTGTCGAGGGGACCGGCGCCGAGGGCTTCGCGGCGGAGGGCGGTGACGACGGCGAGGACCATGGCGTCGCCGCAGATCGTGCCATCGGCGCGGAGCGCTGCCGCGACGTGGACGGGTGTTGGTTCGGCGCCGGTGAGGGCGAGGGTGCCGCGGACGCGGTCGAGGAGGTCCGTGGGGACTGCGGTGGTAGTCATGCGGGCTCCGGGGGTGGCGGGTCGAGGGTGCGCGGGCGTCGTGGTCAGGTGCGTGGGCGGGGTGGGGCGAAGAGGGTGAGGATGTTGGTGGCGGCTCGGGTCAGGGGGCTTCGGCGGCGGGGGGCGAAGCGGCCTTCGTCCATGGCGGTGGGGATGTGCGGGTCGATGGCGAGTTTTGTAGCTAGCGGCAACGTGAGGTGCGCGGCGATGTCGGCCGCGGCGAGGCCTGGGCGGGACTCGCGGGCGACGACGCGGAGATCTCCGGCGACGGAGCGGAGTGGGCCGGACAGGCGTTTCGCGGCAGCCACAGAGCGGACGTCGCACGGGACGACCAGGAGCGTCGCCGTTGCGCGGATGAAGCCTTCCTCAGCGGTGGGATCCGCGCGTCGAGGGAGGTCGAGGACGACCAGGTCGGCGCTGCGTTGGGCGGCGCCGATCACCGAACCCATCGTGTCCGGTGGCAGCACCGTGACGTCGGACTGATCCCAGGACAGCACCGCGAGGCCGTCGACCGACGGCAGGGCGGAACGGAGGGCAGCGGCGCCGACCCGGCCGGACGCGTTCAGCAGTTTGGGCCAGCGGTCGCCGGGGTCGCGCTCGAGGCCGAGGGCGAGCTCGATGCCGCCGCCGAGCGGGTCACCGTCGATGAGGGTCGTCCGGAAGCCGCGACGATTGCCCACGACGGCGACCGCGGCGGCCAGCGTGGTCGAGCCCGCTCCCCCGCAGCCACCGACGAAGGCCAGCGTGACGGCGGTGCGCGGGGAACCGTCGAGGGCATCGGCGAGTTTGCCGGCCAGCAGTGGCTCGTCGACCGGCAACCGGCAGACCACGTCGGCACCGATGTCGAACGCGGCGCGGTAGAGGTCGTCGCCGTCCGCGGCCGAACCGACCACGACGACATTCGGCCGGTGCGCGGGTTGCACGCGCGCCAGCGGCTCGGCCAGGTCGCGGCCGACCACGACCAGCGAACCCGTGTGCCAGCAGCGCCGCAGATCGACCAGGTCTGCCACGACCTGGGGCGTGACGGACGCGGCCGCCGCCAGCCGGAGGAAGTCGTCGAGGAGATCGTCGTTGGTGGTTGCCATCAGCACCGATGAGCTTGGTGAGTTCGTGTCCATACCTAGAACATGCCGTTGTTCGGGCCGCTCCCGACACGGCATCGGATCCCTGTGGACAAAGGGCTGTCGGATTTCCGTCAGCAGCGGGAACCCGCCACGACGAGCCCGCGACCAACCCGCCGGAAACGGTTACGGTTCCTTTCGAAGCGTCTTTAACTAAATTTCACCGGACCGCTTCCGTCCCATCGCTCCGGAGGAACCAGATGAGTCGATTACGCACGCTCGCAGCCACCGCCGCCGTCGCGGCCACCGCCCTGATCACTGCCGCCGGCGTCAGTCTCGCGACCCCGGACGTCACGACGGCCAACGCAGCCACCGCGGCGCCGCAGGCGACCACCGGCGGCGTCAAGACGGCGTACTTCACCCAATGGGGGATCTACGCCAACGCCTTCTATCCGAAGAACCTGGTCACCACCGGCGCCGCCGGGAAGCTCGACATCCTGAACTACGCCTTCGCGAACATCGATCCGGTGAACCACACCTGCTTCATGGCCAACAAGGCCGCGTCCCAGGACGAGAACAACCCGAACGCGGGTGACGGAGCCGGCGACGCGTTCGCCGACTACGGCAAGTCGTACGGCGCGGACATCAGCGTCGACGGTGTCGGCGACGTCTGGAACCAGCCGATCCAGGGCAACTTCAACCAGCTCAAGAAGCTCAAGGCGAAGTCCCCGAACCTGAAGATCCTGATCTCGATCGGCGGCTGGACGTACTCGAAGTACTTCTCCGACGCCGCCTCCACCGATGCCAAGCGCAAGGCCTTCGTGAGCTCCTGCGTGAACATGTTCCTGAAGGGCGACCTGCCGGTCATCGACGGCTTCGGCGGCCCCGGCTCGGCGGCCGGCATCTTCGACGGAGTCGACATCGACTGGGAGTACCCGGGATCGCCGAACGGCCACGTCGGCAACCACTACAGCGCTGCGGACAAGCAGAACTTCACGCTGCTGCTGGCCGAGTTCCGCGCGCAACTCGACGCGTACGGCGGCCAGACGGGCAAGAAGTACTACCTGACCGCCGCGACCCCGGCCGGCCAGGACAAGATCGCGACGATCGAGACCGACAAGATCGGGCAGTACCTCGACTACAACAACGTGATGACGTACGACATGCACGGCGGCTGGGAGGCCACGGGTCCGACGAACTTCCAGGACCCGCTGTACACGGCACCGAACGACCCCAGCAACCCCATCCCGCCGGGCCAGGGCAAGTACTCGGTCGACGCCGCGGTGAAGGCGTGGACGACGGGCGACCCGGCGTACGGCATCCCCGGCGGCTTCCCGGCGAACAAACTGAGTATCGGATATCCCTTCTATTACAGGGGATGGAAGGGCGTACCCGCTACCGACAACGGCAAGTACCAGACGGCGACCGGGCCGGCCGACGGACACGCACTGAGCGGCAATGTGCCGGGAGTGTCGTTCTACAAGGAGCTGACCGGCTTCGTCGACAACCCGTCCGCCACGTTCTTCGACGACGCCACCAAGTCGAGCTGGTTCTACAGCAACGGCACCTTCTGGTCCGGTGACAACGCCCAATCGATCAAGGCGAAGGCGGACTATCAGCACTGCAACGGGCTGGCCGGCGCGATGATGTACTCGCTCGAGGCACTGGACCCAGGAGTCACGCTCTTCAACAACGTGGTCGACTCGGTCAACGCCGGCACCGCAGGTTGCAGCGGCCCGCCAACCACACCGCCAACCACACCGCCAACCACACCGCCGACGACGCCTCCCACGACGCCGCCGACCACACCGCCTACTACCCCGCCCACCACACCTCCCACGACTCCCCCGACCACACCTCCGGGGCAGGCGTCGCCGTGGGCGCCGAACACGGCGTACGCGACCGGTGCGCTCGTGACGTACGACGGCGTCACCTACAAGTGCATCCAGGGGCACACCTCCCTGACCGGATGGGAACCGCCGAACGTCCCCGCACTCTGGGGACGGGTCTGATCACGTACCGCCCACTGATCGGAGCACCATGAAACGCATCTCTCTGGCGATAGCGGCCATCACCGCGGTGGTCGTCGCCCTGCTGACCGCACAGGCAGCCAGCGCGGCAGGAGTCACTGCCGGCTTCACCAAAGTGTCCGACTGGGGCAGTGGCTTCGAGGGGAAGGTGACCGTCACGAACGGCACTACCAGCTCCCTCAGCACCTGGTCGGTCGCACTCGACTTCCCGTCCGGCTACGGCGTCAGCTCGACGTGGGACGCCAACCACACCAGCAGTGGACAGACGCACACGTTCACCCCGCCGAGCTGGGCCGGGCCGCTCGCTCCCGGCGCGACCGTCACTTTCGGCTTCAACGGCAGCCCCGGCAACTTCCCGGGCCTCGCCGCCTGCCGTCTGAACGGCGGCTCGTGCTCTGGTGGCGGTGGAGGCACCGTCCCCGGTGCGCCGGCCGGCCTCTCCGGTACGGCGTCAGCGTCGTCGGTGAGCCTCACGTGGTCCGCCGCTTCCGGTGCGACCAGCTACAACGTCTACCGCAACGGCAGCAAGGTCGGCAGTCCAACCGGTACGTCGTACACCGACTCCGGGCTGTCCGCGAACACCTCGTACAGCTACCAGGTCAGCGCGTCGAACAGCGTCGGCGAGGGACCGAAGAGCGGCAGCATCTCGGTCAAGACCGGCACCGGTGGCGGGAACACCGGCACCAAGCAGGCCGCGCCGTACCTCTACATGGGCTGGGGCGACCCGCCGAACCCGGCGACCGTGATGAACGCGACCGGGATCAAGTGGTTCACGATGGCGTTCGTCCTCGCCTCCGGTGGCTGCAACCCGGCGTGGGACGGCAGCCGTCCGCTGCAGGGCGGTACGGACGCGAACGCCATCGCCGCGATCCGGGCGGCCGGTGGTGACGTCGTACCGTCGATCGGCGGCTGGAGCGGCAACAAGCTCGGCCCGAACTGCAGTACGCCGGAAGCGCTCGCCGGCGCGTACCAGCAGGTGATCAACGCCTACAACCTGAAGGCGATCGACATCGACATCGAGAACTCCGACGAGTTCGAGAACGAGGCCGTGCAGGACCGGATCCTGAATGCGCTGAAGATCGTCAAGCAGAACAACCCGGGGATCCAGACGATCCTGACGTTCGGTACGTCGACGACCGGGCCGAACTACTACGGCAACCGGCTGATCGACCGGTCGAAGGAACTCGGCGCGAACATCGACATCTTCACGCTGATGCCATTCGACTTCGGCAGCTCGAACATCTACAACGACACGGTCGGGGCGTCGCAGGGGCTGAACAACAAGCTGAAGGCGACGTTCGGGTGGTCCGCTGCGGAGGCGTACGCGCATCAGGGCATCTCCGGGATGAACGGTCTGTCCGATCAGCAGGAGCTGACCACCACCGCGACCTGGCAGAACATCACGAACTGGGCGAAGAGCAACGGGCTCGCCCGGCTGGCCTTCTGGTCGGTGAATCGCGATCGCGGTTGCGCCGGGGGTGGCGTGGTGTCGAACTGCAGTGGAATCGCCCAGGGCGACTGGGACTTCACCCGCATCACAGCAGGTTTCTGAGAAGAACGGAAAAGAAGAAGCTGAGGCGGAGGCCGCCGGTTTCTGAGAAGAACAAGAAGAAGCTGAGGCGGAGGCCGCAGGCTTCTGATGAACGACGGTCGGCTGGGTGCGGTGGGGGGCCGCGCTCAGCCGGCCTTGAGGGCGGAGATGATCAGGCCGTTGCGGGCGTTCTGGCCGAGCGTGACCGACGGGTGCAGGCCGTCGCGAAGCAGGCGGGACAGCCGGTTCGGGCTGGAGGCCAGGTGCTCGGCCCAGTGCACGACTCGCAGGTTGTCGTAGCGGCGCTGCGCCTCGGCCAGTTGCAGGTTGATCCACGCGCTGTTGCGCTGGTCCGCGACCTTGACCTCC
>DASSDE010000442.1:0-5229 GCA_035697365.1 Kribbella sp.
ACCGCCTCGATCACCAGATCGCAACCGGCAAGATCGTTCGGGTCACCGGTCGGAGTGATCCGGGACAGGAACTCCTGCACGTCGCCGGCCGACAGCCGGCCCTTCGCGACCTGCTTGGCCAGCAGCTTCTCGGAGTACTCCTTACCGCGCGCAGCGGCCTCCAACGAAACATCTTTGAGCACCACGTCGATCCCGGCCTTCGCGCACACGTACGCGATCCCGGCGCCCATCATGCCCGCACCGAGGACGCCGGCCTTCCGGGCCTTGAACGCCGGTACGTCGGCAGGTCGCGACCCGCCCGCGTTGATCGACTGCAGGTCGAAGAAGAACGCCTGGATCATGTTCTTCGCGATCTGGCCGGTGGCGAGCGAGACGAAGTACCGGGACTCGATCCGGGACGCGGTCGCGAAGTCGACCTGGCTGCCCTCGACCGCGGCGCTCATGATCGCCCGCGGCGCCGGGTACGGTGCGCCCTTGAGCTGCTTGCGCAGGTTCGCCGGGAAGGCCGGCAGGAACGCGGCCAGCTTCGGCGAGGCCGGCGTACCGCCGGGGATCTTGTACCCGTCGCGATCCCAGGGCTGTTTGGCGTCGCCGTCGTAGGTGGTGATCCACCGGCGAGCCGCGTCCAGCAGCTCCGCGGCCGGGACAACCTCGTCGACGATCCCCACCGACAATGCCTGCGCGGGCTTCATCCGCTGCCCTTGTAGGAGCACCTTCATCAGCGCGTCCTGCAGACCGAGCATCCGGACCGTACGGGTCACTCCCCCGCCGCCGGGCAGCAGGCCGAGCGTCACCTCGGGCACACCGAGCTCGATACGGTTGTTGTCGGCAACGATCCGGTGATGACAGGCGAGCGCGATCTCCAGCCCGCCGCCGAGCGCCGAGCCGTTGATCGCGGCAACTACCGGTACGCCGAGGGTCTCCAGGACCCGCAGCTGCCGCTTGATCTCTTCGACCGTCTCGAACACCTGCGCGGCGTCCGACGGCTGGATCTGGGACAGCATCTGGAGGTTGCCGCCGGCAAAGAAGGTCGACTTCGCACTCGTCACGATGACGCCCTTGATCAGCGCCTTCTCCGCGGTCAGGCGTTCGACGGCCCGGCCCATCGCGGCAACGTACGCGTCGTTCATGGTGTTTGCCGAGGCCGATGGGTCGTTCAGCGTCAAGGTGACGACGCCCGCGTCGTTGCTCCAGTCGATCATGCTGTTCATGCTGTTCATGCAGCAAGCCTCTCGATGATCGTCGCAACGCCCATGCCGCCGCCGACGCACAGGGTGGCCAGTCCGTACCGGAGCTCACGGCGCTCCAGCTCGTCCAGCAGGGTTCCGATCAGCATCGCGCCGGTGGCGCCGAGCGGGTGCCCGAGCGCGATCGCGCCACCGTTCACGTTCACCTTCTCGTGCGGTACGCCGAGGTCGGACATGAAGTGCAGCACCGCGGCCGCGAACGCCTCGTTCATCTCGAAGAGATCGATGTCCGAAGCGTCCAGACCGGCGCGTGCCAGCGCCTTCCGCGCCGCCGGCGCCGGCCCGGTCAGCATGATCGTCGGATCGGCACCGCTGACACCGACCGAGACCACCCGGGCACGCGGCGCCTGCCCGAGCGCCTCGCCGGCCTTCTCGTTGCCGACAGCAACCAGCGCGGCGCCGTCGACGATCCCGGACGAGTTGCCGGCATGGTGCACGTGCTCGATCCGCTCGACGGTCAGGTACTTCTCCAGGGCGACCGAGTCGAACCCGCCGTGCTCACCGATCGCCGCGAACGACAGCGGCAGGCCGGCCAGCGTCTCCACCGACGTACCGGGACGGACCAGCTCGTCGTGGTCCAGGAGCTGCAGCCCGTTGCGGTCCCGTACGGGGACGACGGAGCGCGCGAAGTACCCGTTCGCCCACGCCTTGGCGGCGCGGGCGTGCGACTCGGCGGCGTAGGCGTCGACGTCGGTCCGGGAGAGGCCGTCGATGGTCGCGATCAGGTCCGCGCTGATGCCCTGCGGGATGAAGCCGGTGTCCAGCGCGGTCTCCGGGTCCATCGCCCAGGCGCCGCCGTCGGAGCCCATCGTGACCCGCGACATCGACTCGACACCGCCGGCCAGAATGAAGTCCTCCCAGCCGGAACGGACCCGCTGCGCGGCCTGGTTGACAGCCTCCAGACCCGAGGCACAGAACCGGTTCAGCTGCACGCCGCCGGTGGTCTCGGGGTACCCGGCCATCAGGACGGCGGTCCGCGCGATGTCCATGCCCTGGTCGCCGATCGGCGTCACCACCCCGAGCACGACGTCGTCGATGACAGCCGGATCCAGTCCGGGGTGCCGGGCCCGCAGCTCGGCCAGCAGACCGGTGATCAGCTGGATCGGCTTGACCTCGTGCAGCGCGCCGGTCGGTTTCCCCTTACCGCGCGGTGTCCGAATCGCGTCGTACAGGAAAGCTTCGGTCATGGGGTGATTGTGACAGTAACGCTGTCATGATGGTCAAGGGGGACTCGTTATGATCTCCGCCATGTCGGAAATGGCGGGGGACGCAGCACCGGAAGGCGCGGCGCTGACGGTCGACGAGCTGTCGGCGCGGGTCGGGATGTCGGTACGCACATTGCGCTTCTACGCGGGCCGCGGGCTGATCCCACCGCCGACGCGGCGCGGGCGCGTCGGGTACTACGGGCCCGAGCACATCGCCCGGCTCGACCTGGTGCGGGAGTTGCAGGCGCACGGGTTCCGGCTGCAGGCGATCGAGGGGTACCTGGACCGGATCCCGGCCGACGCGACGCCGCAGGACATCGCGCTGCACCGCACGCTGCTGACACCGTGGATGCGCGATCTGCCGGAGACCCTCGACCGGTCAGCCCTGGTACGGCGCACCGGGCGGGAGCTGAGCGACGACGACATCGAGATGCTCGTCGCGCTCGGGGTGGTCGAACCGACCCCGGACGAGGACGTGTTCCAGGTGGCGACCGCGCATCTCAGCCTCGGCGTCGAACTGCTCGACCTGGACCTCCCGGTCGAGGCCGTGCAGGACGCCGGCCGCATCTTCACCGAGCACGGCCGTGCGATCGCCGAGGAGCTGACCGAGGTGTTCCGCACCAAGGTCTGGCCGCACTATCGCGACTCCGGCGGCCCGCCCGAACAGATCCAGCAACTCGTCGAACGCTTCAAGCCGGTCACGATCCAGGGCCTGGTTCTCGCCTACGAACGAGCCGTCGGTGAAACCCAACGCGACACCATCCGCCGCACCCAGAACAAACCCCGCTAGCCTCCCGTCGGGCCGAAGCGTTCTGTCTTGACCGTGGCGGGGTCGTGGCCGGCTGCGACGAGGAGGTCTGCGACCGCCTCGACGAAGGGCGTCGGGCCGCACACGTACGTGGTCGCGCCGTCGCCGGGCTTGAACGCGTACTGCTCGATCACGTCCGCATCGATCCGGCCGAGGCGCGGCTCCCCTGCCGGGGCCTCCCGCGTGTACACGAGTCGTACGTCGACGTCGTCCGACGCGGCGAGCTCCTTGAGGTCGCCGACGTAGATCACCGATTCCGGCCGGCGAACCGAATACAGCAACCGCATCGGCGTCGACGTCCCGACGCGCGCCTGCAGCATCGCCCGCAGCGGCACGATGCCCGAGCCGCCGCCGATCAGCTGCACCGGCCCCTCCTGCTCGGGCTGCCACACGAACCAGCCGCCGACCGGCCCGCGGATCTCCAGCGGGTCGCCGGCCTTGAGCACCTCGACCAGATACGGCGAGACCTCGCCGTCCGGGACCTGCTCCACGGTCAGCTCGATCCCGCCACCGCCCCAGGCAGAGGCGACCGAATACGACCGGGAGGCGCGGTACCCGTCGTCAGCCGTCAGCCGGACGTCGAGGTGCTGTCCCGCCAGATGCCCCGGCCAGTCAGGCACGTCGAGCACGAACGTGCGGGCCGTTTCGGTCTCCCGCCGTACCTCGACGACGGTCGCAACCTGCCATGACATGCGCGTAGTCAGTCGCCGGCGTATCGCTGTTCTTTCCATGGGTCTCCGTACTCGTGGTAGCCGGCGGTCTCCCAGAAGCCGAGGTCCTCGGTGTCGGACAGCACCAGACCGCGGACCCACTTGGCGCTCTTCCAGAAGTAGAGGTGCGGTACGAGCAGCCGGGCCGGGCCGCCGTGCTCAGGATCCAGCGGCTCACCGTCGTAGGAGTACGCGATCCAGGACTGCCCGTCGAGCAGGTCCTCGAGCGGCACGTTCGTAGTGTAGCCGCCGTAGCTGTGCGCCATCGCGAAGTCGGCGCCGGTCTCCACATCCGCGAGCAGCGTGTCCAGCGAGACGCCCTTCCAGGTCGTCTCGAACTTGGACCACCGCGTGACGCAGTGGATGTCCTTGGTGATCTCCTCGGCCGGCAGCGCCATCAGCGCCGCCCAGTCCCACTTGTGCTTCTCGCCCGTCTCGGTGGTGACCGTGAACTCCCAGTGCTCGGGCAGCACCCGCGGTGTCGGACCCGCCGACAGCACCGGGAACTCGTGCGTCACGTACTGCCCCGGCGGCAGGTTCACGCCGCCCCCGCGCCGCCCGGTGAATCCCGGAGAAACGATACCCATGACGACCTCCCTCACTCTTCCAGGCAGTCAACCACGGAACGCTCAGATTCCCATCGTCCGGCCGATGATTTCCTTCATGATCTCGGTGGTGCCGCCGTAGATGGTCTGGATCCGGGTGTCGAGGTACGCCTTCGCGATCGGGTACTCGGTCATGAACCCGTAGCCGCCGTGCAGCTGCAGGCAACGGTCGACGACCTTCTTCTGCAGCTCGGTGGTCCACCACTTGGCCATCGCGGCCTCGGCGACGCTCAGCGTGCCGGCGTTCAGTTCCGCGATGCACCGGTCCACGAACACGCGCGCGATCTGGGTCTCGGTGGCGAGCTCCGCGAGCACGAAACGGCTGTTCTGGAACGAGCCGATCGGGCGGCCGAACGCCTTGCGGTCCTTCACGTACCGCAGCGTCTCGTCGAGCATGTTCTCGCACGCCGCGGCGGCGACGACCGCGATCGTGAGCCGCTCCTGCGGCAGCTTCTCCATCAGGTAGCCGAAGCCCTTGCCCTCCTCGCCGAGCAGGTTCTCCGCGGGGACCCGGACGTTGTCGAAGAACAGCTCCGCGGTGTCCTGCGCCTTCAGCCCGATCTTGTCCAGGTTCCGGCCGCGGTCGAACCCGGGCATCCCGCGTTCGACGACGATCAGCGAGATCCCCTGCGCGCCGGCGTCCGGGTCGGTCTT
>DASSDE010000443.1:0-2529 GCA_035697365.1 Kribbella sp.
GCCCGACCAGGCCGAGACCGATCACCACCGCCGTGTCGCCGAGCTGGACCTCGGCCTGCCGTACGCCCTGCATCGCGATCGCGCCGACGGTCGAGAACGCGGCCTGCTCGGCCGGTACGCCGTCCGGCACCGGAACGCACAGGTTCAACGGCACCCAGTTGTACTCCGCGTGCAGCGCGAACTCGTTGCCCGCGGCAGCAACCAGCTGCCCGACGCTGAACTCCTCGGCGCCCGCACCGACCTCGACGACCACACCACACAGTGAGTACCCGAGCGGCGTGTACGAGTCGAGCTTGTTCATCACCTTCTTGTAGGTGCTCATCACGCCCTGCTGGGCGACGGTGTCGAGCACCTTCCGAACCTGGTCCGGCCGGGCCTTCGCCTTGCCGACCAGCGACAGCTTCGCCTCGCCGACCTTCATCAGCTCGGTCCCGGTGGAGATCAGCGAGTACAGCGAACGGACCAGCACCCCACCCGGCGCACAAGCCGGCGGCGGTACGTCGAGAACCGCCAGCTCACCGGACTTGTAGTTCTGCGCAACCTGCTTCATAGCCGTCCTTCAGTGGGTGTCTTGGTCAGAGGGAGGTGATGGTGACCCCGAGGGACCGCATGTGGCGGGTCCAGGTCTCCAGCGTCAGCAACTGCCAGATCTGCTTGGAGTAGTCCTCCCGGCCGGCCCGCTCGTCATCGACCAGCTTCTGTACGGCGGCCTGCTGCAGGAACCCGCTGCCGACGAGCTCACCGCGCAGCAGCGTGTCGTCGACGAGCTCGCGCAGGTCGTTCCGCACCCACGCCCGCAGCGGCGCGCTGAACGACGCCTTCGGCCGGTAGATGATCTCCTTCGGCAGCCACGCCTCGGCCGCCTTCTTCAAGGCCAGCTTGCTCACCCGGCGGTGGATCTTCTCGCTGCCAGGGATCGAGAACGCCGCGCGCGCGACGACCGGGTCCACGAACGGCGTCCGCACCTCCGTCGACGCCGCCATGCTGGCGCGGTCGGTGTAGGTGAGGTTCAGGCCGGGCAGGAACATCCGCGAGTCCGCGAGGCACATCCGGTTGACGTGATCGTCGAGGGCGTTGTCGTGGTAGATGTCGCTGTGTTCGGCGAGCAGCTTGCCGACGTACGGCTCGAGGTCGGGGCTGATCAGGCCGGTGAGCTGGTCCGCGTCGTACATCGTGTAGCTGCGCCGGAACGCCTCTTCCTCGGGCAGGTTCGCGAAGGTCTCGAAGCGTTTCGCCCAGCGCGCGTAGCGCAGGCCGCGGCCGTTCACGGTGACCGGGAGCCTTCGTACCGCGGGGCCGATGAGGCCGTTGCGGAGTACGCCGGGGAGCCGCTGGTACTGCGCTCCCATTACGCAGGCCAGGTGCTTGCGGTAGCCGCCGAACAACTCGTCGGCACCCATCCCGGACAGCAGGACCTTCACCCCCGCCTCCCGTGCGGTGTCGCACATCAGCAGGGTGTTGATCGCGGCGGGATCCCCGATCGGCTCGTCCAGATTGTCAACAATCCGCGGAAGGAGGTCGACGACATCGGGGGCGATCTCGATCTCGTGCAGGTCGATGCCGAACTGCTGCGCCACCTTGCGCGCGTAGATCGCGTCGTCCGGCATCGCCTCGAGCTTCTGGTCCTGCGCGCGGAAGGTGATCGTGTACGAGTCGACGCCCGGATCCATCCGCTTCGCCAGCACCGTTACGAGACTGGAGTCCAGGCCACCGCTGAGGAACGTCGACACCGGTACGTCGGCGACCAGGTGCGCGGCGACCGACTCCTCGATCACCTGACGCAGATCGGCCTGCGGACCGGCCGCGGCCTCGGTGGCGACGTCGCTCACCCGCCAGTACGTCTCGTGCCGGCTGCTGCCGTCCGGCCGGAACTCCGCCCACGAACCCGGTGGCAGTTTGTCGACACCGTCGATCGCGCAGCGTTGTTCGGGCAGCCAGTAATAGAGCATGGACGCAATCAGGGCGCCGGGCTCGGTGCGGAGTTCGGAGCCGACCGCCGTGACCAGGGCCTTCAGCTCGGACGCGAAGATCACGCCGCCGTGCCGACGGAGGAAGTACAGCGGCTTGATGCCGAGCGGGTCGCGTGCCAGGTACAGGCTGCCGCTGTCCTCGTCGAGCATCGCGAACGCGAACATGCCGCGGAACCGCGTGAGCGCTTCGGGACCCCAGCGACGCCAGGCCTCGAGCACCACCTCGGTGTCGGAGCTGGTCCGGAAGTGCACGCCGCTCTTGGAGAGTTCGGCCCGCAGCTCCTTGTAGTTGTAGAGCTCGCCGTTGTAGCAGATCGTCAGGCCGCGCTTGCTGAACGGCTGGTCCGCGGCGGCCGACAAGTCGATGATCGACAATCTACGATGTGCCAGGAAGGCACGGACATCGCCCTCGTCGAAGGCGTACACGCGATCGGCGTCCGGACCGCGGTGCGCGATCCGGTCGCTCATCGCCTCCGCGAGCGCGAAGCCGTCGTGCTGCTGGTAGCAGCCGGCAATCCCGCACACGTCAGGACCCCGTGGCGTTCGTCATCCGGGTGAC
>DASSDE010000444.1:0-2019 GCA_035697365.1 Kribbella sp.
ACTGGCTGGCCGAGCAACGGCGGATCTGGGAGGAGCGCACCGACCGGTTGGAGCGCTTCGTGACGCAGGAGGAGCAGTCGTGAGTCGTGGAGAGTTCGATCCGGAGCTTGATCTGGTCGTGGAGCGCGTCATCAGGGCCCCACGGGCGGGCGTCTGGCGTGCGTGGAGCGACCCGGACCGGTTCGCCCGGTGGTGGGTGCCGGCGCCGGCGGTCTGCCGGGTCGTGCACTTCGACCTGAGTCCGGGCGGCGCCCTGGTCACGGAGCTGAGCGACGACGGTACGGAGTACGTGCCGCATCTCAACGCGAGCTTCCTGCTGGTGGAGGAGCTCGAGCGCCTGGTGTTCACGAATGCGATCGACAGCAACTGGCGCCCGGTTGCACCGGAACCGTTCCTGATGACGGCCGAGGTGCTGCTCGCGGAGCATCCGGAGGGTACCGACTACCGGATCGTCGTGCGCCACGGGACGCCCGCCGCCCGGGCCCGCCATGAGGAGCTCGGCTTCGCCGATGGCTGGGGCACAGTCACCAAGCAACTCGCCATACTCGCCGAGAGCGAGGGCGCGCGATAAAGCTGGTGCGAGCGGATGAACTCGTTGGCGTACAGATCCACGGCAGCGCCGAGTGCGAGGGCGTCACCGATCCGCTAGAACGGTCTCGATGACCGGGAGGTCCTCGGTGATGAGGGCCTTCCACAGCGCCCAGCCGCGGGCACGGGCCCACATCGCGTCGTCCTGCTGTACGGCGTCGCGGAATGCGGAGCGTGATGAGCCGGAGAAGAAGGTGTAGGCGATCACGAGGTCGCAGGCGGGATCGCCCACTCCCGACGTACCGAAGTCGATGACGGCGGCGAGCCGGCCGTCCCGCACCAGGAGGTTGCCGCTCGCGATGTCGCCGTGGAACCACACCGGCGGCCGGTCCCACGAGGCGGCGAGCGCGGCATCCCAGACGTCCTGTGCGGCCCCGGCGTCGATCCGGTCCTTCAGTGCGGTGAGGGCCTCGACCGTCTCGTCGTGGTAGTTGGTCAACGCCGCACCGCGGAAGAAGCTGTGCGCGCCGGCGACCGGTCCGTCCGAGGCATCGATGCTCTGCAGGGCGAGGATGAATTCCGCGATCGTACGGGCGAACTCGTCCAGGTCTTCCACTGACTCAGTAGTGGCTGTCCGGCCCGTGATCCAGCGCCGGACCGCCCAGGGGTGTGGATAACCCGCACCTGGCGCACCCTTCGCGACCGCCTCGGGAATCTCGAGCGGCAGGTGCGGCGCGAGCACAGGCAACCACCGGTGCTCCTTGTCCACAGCCGCGACATAGCTCGCGTGCGTCGGCAGCCGCGCGGTCAGGTCGGAGCCCAGCCGGTACGTGCGGTTGTCCCAGCCGTCGACCTTCACCGGGGTCACCGGTAGGTCGGCCCATTGCGGGAACTGCTCTGCGATCAGTCGCCGGACGAGGTCTGCGTCGATCCCGGCCCGGCCGTCCTGGTGGAATTCCGTCACGCCCAGAAGGTTCCCGGAGGGAACATCCACCCTCAAACGCTTTAGCTCCGGGCTTCAGTGACCGAGTCGGCGAGGAACGCGGCGATCGTCCGGAGCTCCTCGACGCTGCGGCTCGCCAGTACGCCGTGCATCCGCTCGCCCTGGTCGGCGTACAGGGGCACCAGCTTGTCCTGGATGGACTCCATCGACGGCGTCACCACCACCTTGCGGCGGTCGCCGGGATCGGACTCCCGCGTCACGAAGCCGTGCGACTCGAGGCGATCGATCACCCCGGTGACGGTCCCGGAGGTGAGGCCGGTGTGCTCGGCGAGCTGCCGCGGGGTCAGCGGGCCGTACGTCTGCAGCAGCGTCATGAACTGCGAGTCGCTCGCGCCGAGCCCGACCTTCGCCGAGACGGCGTGGTTGTACAGCACCACCTCGGCGATGAATCGGATCAGGCGCTGCTGGATCTCGCCGGTCAGCTCTTCGCGGGTACTGGTCATGGTCCGCCTCAGCATAGAGCTTGCATTTCCCTCGGGTTCCCAAGA
>DASSDE010000445.1:0-3202 GCA_035697365.1 Kribbella sp.
GATCAGCAGCCTGATGCTGTTCCCGGTGATGTTCCTGAAGTCGATGGCGTACGGCGGTGTGGCGGCGGTCGCGATCGCGATGATCGCGGCGCTCACGGCACTGCCCGCCCTCCTCGGCGTATTGGGGCATCGCGTCAACAACCTGCGAATCCTCAAGGTCCGTAAGGCTTCCGCGGAGCACGGCGCCTGGTACCGGCTCGCGCACAGCCTGATGCGGCGGCCGGTGCGGTACATCGTGGTGCTCGTGCCGGTGCTGCTCGTGCTCGGCATCCCGTTCCTGGGCGCGCAGCTCGGCGGCGTCGACCACCGGTCCTTGCCGGCCGGGGCGACCTCGCGGACCGTGACCGAGACGCTGCAACGGGACTTCCCCGGTGCCGGCGGCACGGACATCTACTCAGCGGTGCGATTCGACGCTGCTCCAGGCGATCCGGCGGCGGCGTTGGCGCCGTACGTCGCGTCTCTGAAGCAGGTGCGGGACGTGGACGACGTACGGCTCGGTGGCTACAAGGACGGTGTCGCGTCGGTCGTGACACACACGCGCTTCACCGGCCAGGAGCTCGCGGCGCGGGACGTGGTCCATGGTGTGCGTGCAGTGCCGGCGCCGGCCCGGACACAGGTGCAGGTCGGTGGTGAGACCGCGGCGGTGATCGATCTGCTCGACGTACTGAAGCAGCGCGCGCCGTACATGGCCGGGTTCATCGTGGTGGTAACGTTCGTGCTGCTGTTCGTTGCCTTCGGCTCCTTTGTGCTGCCGTTGAAGGCCCTGACGATGAACGTACTGTCGTTGTCCGCCGCCTTCGGTGCGATGGTGTGGATCTTCCAGGACGGGCACCTGTCCGGGTTCCTGGACTTCACACCGGCCGGCTTCCTGGACGCGACCAACCCGGTGCTGCTGTTCGCCGTGCTGTTCGGGCTGTCGATGGACTACGAGGTGTTCCTGCTCAGCCGGATCCGGGAGGAGTACGACAAGACCGGCGACAACACGCAGGCGGTCGCGCTCGGGCTGCAACGTACCGGCGGCATCATCACGAGCGCGGCGCTGCTGCTGATCATCGTGGTGGCGGCGTTCTCCACCTCGGGCATCGTGTTCGTGAAGATGATCGGCGTCGGGCTGGTGATCGCGATCGCTCTGGACGCGACGATCGTGCGGGCGCTGCTGGTGCCGGCGACGATGCGGCTGCTCGGCCGTGCGAACTGGTGGGCGCCGGCGCCGCTGGTGCGGTGGTGGAAGTCGCACGGCTTCCGGGAGACCGACGCTCAGGGCTGGAGCCGGGACAGCTCCCACTCCTCGCCGGAGCTGGCGCGGCGGTAGGCCAGGCGGTCGTGCAGGCGGCCGGTGCGGCCCTGCCAGAACTCGACCGTCTCCGGGGCGATCAAGTAGCCGCCCCAGAAGTACGGCGTGGAGATCTCCGTGCCTTCCGGCCACTGCCGCTCGTACGACTCGTACTGCAGGTCGAGCTCCTCACGGGACGCGACGGGCTGGCTCTGCTGCGACGCCCAGGCGCCGAGCTGCGATCCGCGCGGGCGGCTGGCGAAGTACTCGTCGACCTCGTTGGTGGGCAGCTTGGTCACGGTGCCTTCGACACGCACCTGGCGCTCCATCGCGTGCCACGGGAAGACCAGCGCGCACCTGGGGTTGGCAGCCAGGTCATCGCCCTTGCGTGACTGCTGGTTGGTGTAGAACACGAACCCGCGCTCGTCCACCCGCTTCAGTAGTACGGTCCGCGCCGACGGACGGCCGTCGGCGTCGGCCGTGGCCAGCACCATGGCATTGGGCTCGGACAGACCGGCCTGGCGCGCCTGCTCCAGCCAGGTCTGGAACTGCACCACCGGGTCGGCATCGACCTGGCCCTCGAGCAGCTCACCCAGCCCGTACGTCTCTCGCATCTCCGCAAGGTCCACGCATCGAGCGTACTTACGCCCGTCGCTGCAGCCGCCGGTAGGCCCTCCGCAACCTGCCGCTCGGTGCTGGGGTGATGTAGCGGTTCACCTCGTTGAGGTGCTCGTCGAACGTCGCGCGCCAGAGCGCCTGTCGGAGGGTGGCCTCACCGGTCGCCGAGCTGGCACCGACCGCCGAGGCAGCCCACAGGGTGTCGAGCGGCTCGAAGCCTTCGACGTGCTCGAGGAGCTGCTCGATCTGGTCCCGGTCGGCCGCATCTGCAAGACAGCGCACCTTCGGCGTTCGTGGGGCGCTGACCATCGGGTTGGGAGTGAAGTACGGCACGTCGGCCCACTCCGGGACCAGGCGCCGTACCAGCTCCTGATGCAGGGCGTTGCCGACGCGTTGCGCGGGGTCGAGCGCGAACGCCGACCGTACGAACGACGGGATCAGGAGCGGCGAGACGACGCCGGTGCTCTCCCCTGCCGTACTCCAGCGACGCAGTCGTTCGTCGACGAAGAAGTAGTCGAGCATCGTCGCGTTCTCGATGCCTCCGTGGACGGCGGTCCGCAGTACGTGCTCGATCTGTTGCGCGACCGCGGTACGTGCCTCCTCGGTCGGCCCGGCGGTCGCCGGTACCAGCCGGGTCTGCAGGTGGTTGCTGAAGGCACGCAGCTTGCGCGGCAGCGGCAGCGTGTCGAGCTGCTGTACGTCGTGCGGGTAGAAGTACCCGTGCGCCACCTCGCCGCCGACGCCGTTGATGGTGAGGTCGTCCCGGGGCGTCGGAGGCGTGTTGAACAGGTAGCTGGAGGGTCTTAGCCCTTCCGCGTACCGGTGCCAGCTGAGAGCTCGGTTGATCATCTCCAACGGCTGCGGCCTGGTCTGGGTGATCGCCTTGCGGCTCACCACCAGCTGCACTGGTTGCTCGAGGTGCGCTACGAGCGACTCCGCGACCTCCAGCTCACCTGGCACGGCGTCGCAGCTGTTGAGCTTCACATCGACACCTGCGGCGAGGAAGGCGCCGGCAACGACCCGTGAGTCGCGGCCACCGCTCAGGTCGACAGCAGGTTGCCCCGGCCACAGGGCCGCCACCGAACGCGCGACGTCCTGCAGCGCCGCTGCTGTCTCCTCAGCACTGCTCGCGGTGTCGGTCTCGTCTGTCGACCACACGCTGGTGGTCTCGACCCGGCTGACGGTCCGTTGCTGACGGTAGCCGTCGGCAACGACATGCGTAGCGCCCGGGACCGTCAGCACGCCTTCGTACGGCGTGCTGTCGTCCATGAACCAGCCACAGGCTGCGGCGAACATCCAGCCACGCGACGC
>DASSDE010000446.1:0-3654 GCA_035697365.1 Kribbella sp.
CGCCGCAGTCAGCGCGGGGGTGTTGTTCTCCCGCACCGTACCCGCGTAGTTGTTCTCCACCTCGTGGTCGTCCGGTACCACGATCCACGGCGCGGCTGCGTGCGCTGCCTGCAGGTCCGGGTCCGTCTTGTACTGCGCGTACCGGCGGCGGTAGTCCGCGATCGACACGATCTCGCTACCGAGGTGCAGCCGCGTACGGCCGGATGTGCCGCCGTACTCGTAGATGTAGTCACCGAGGTGCAGGATGACGCCCGGGTTCTCCTCGGCCATCCGGCGGTAGACGGTGAAGTACCCCTCCTCGTAGTGCGAGCAGGAGGTGAACGCCATCAGCAGGTCGCGGCCGGCGACGCCGATCGCGGGCGTCGTGCGGGTCCGGCCGACCGGCGAGATGTGACCCTGCGCGCGGAACCGGTAGAAGTAGTCGGAGTCCGGGTTGAGGCCACCGGCGATCGCGTGCACGGAGTGCGCTGCGGCGTACTTCGCGGTGACCGTCCCGGAGGCGACCAGGGTGGCGAACGTGTCGGTCGTCGACACCTGCCAGTCGACGGCGACGTCGGCGTTCGCCATCCCGCCCTGGCCGTCGGCGTTGGTCGGCGACGGGGCCAGGCGGGTCCAGAGCACGACGCTGTTCGCATCCGGTTCTCCGGAGGCGATGCCGAGCTGGAACGGGTACGGGACGGCGGAGGTGGCGGTGATCACCGAGGACTGGGCGGTGGCTGCTTGACCGGCCGGAAGAGCGCCGGCCCCGGCCACGGCGAGTCCGCCGAGAACAAGGGTCCTGCGACTGATTGGGCTCATGGACCTCACCTTCACAATGACTCAGGGCGGTAGGCCCCCGGATCGGTCGAACTGTGGGTGACCATTCGGGAACCTTGAGTGTGTGCGGTGCTTCGTGCCCATGATGGCGCAGGATTGGTAAGTTTCCTACAGCACGAGGATGAGCAAAACCAGGGCGGGCACACCTTCGAGCAGTGCGTTGAACCAGAGCCGTCGCTCCGAAACGACCAGGACCACCGCCATCGCGGAGTGCTGCGCCGCCGTGAACGTCACCAGCGCATGGCCCGCGGCGCCATGATCGGCGTTCACCAGGACGACGCCCGCCACCAGCGCGGCCGCGGTACTGAGGTTGTACCAGCCCATGTTCACGGTCCAGAGCCGCACCGCATCGAGGTCGGCCGGCTTGGTCAGGAAGAGCGGGTACAGCCTCGGATGCCGGTAGAGCAGCGACTCCATCACGAACACCGCGGCGAGCATGATCGCGATGACGACAGCCAGCACTTGCGCCGCCGTACTCATGACAGGTCCGCGAAGAGCGCGCTCATCCGGCCGGTCTGGCTGATGGTCAGGAACTTGGCCGCCGGCGTCAGGACCGAGAACGTGTTCATCGTCCCCGCCGGGATGCAGATCGAGGCACCGGGCCCGAGGTCGTAGCCCCGATCCCCTGCCTGGACGAGGATCCGGCCCTGCAGGACGTAGAACGCCTTGCTCCAGGACTCGGTGTGCGGCGGCGCCGCGTCGGCGCGCGGGGCGTCGACCTCGAACACCTCGTACTGCCCGCCGGTGTGTTCGGTGCCGATCTTGACGGTCACGGTCGCATCCGGGACGGCGTACTCGACGCCGCTGCCCGCGGTGCACAGATGTACTGATTCGCTCATACCGGTGACGCTAAGAACCGGCCGGGCGTCCGGATATCCCGTGCCGATGGGCTCGTCAGTGCGCCGCGATCCCCACATTTGTGGGATAGGCGGCGACGGTACTGCGGCGCATACTGAGTGCATGTGGGAGGGCCGGGCGCGGGCCGCGCGCCGGGACATCGCGGCGCTGGCGACGTCCGGGGTGGGCGTCGCGGAGCTGCACGCCGCCGCGATCGAGGTGGTCGAGCAGGTCGTCGGCAGTGAGCTGACCTGCTGGGCCGGCATCGATCCGGGCACGCTGGTGATCAGCTCGATGACCAGCGGAGCGGCCCGCATTCCCGAGGAGTACGAGCCGCGGCTGGCCGAGACGGAGTACGCCGGCGGGGTGCCGAACTCGTTCGCCGACCTGGCCCGGACGTCGCACCAGGTCGCGCGGCTGTCGGACCTGCCGTACCGCGAGGTGGTCGGGCACCGGCGGCTCAACGAGGTGTGGCGGCCGCTCGGGATCGAGCACGAGGTGCGGGCCACGTTCGTCGTCGACGGGGACTGCTGGGGTGCGGCCGGGTTCGTCCGTAGCGGGCCCGACTACAGCGATCGGGAGCTGGAGTTTCTCGGGTCGGTGGCGCCGGTGATCGGTGCGGCCACTCGGGTCGCTGTTCGGACCGGCGCCCACGGGTACCGCGGACGGGTCGGCCCGTCGATCGTCGTCACGGGCCCAAGTGGTCAGCCGCGGGCGATCACCGCGGCGGCGCAGACCTGGCAGGACGAGCTCGGGCAGCGGTTCGGCGTACTGGTCAAGGCTGTCGTGACCGGAACGCGGGCCGCTCAGTCGGGCACGTTCGAAGCCCGGGTGCAGACTGCGGCGAGCGGCTGGATCCTGATGCAGGGCAGTCGGCTGCTGGGCGACGTCGAGGAAGTCGTGGTGACGATCGAGCCGGCATCCGGTCAGCACCTGCTCGGGATGCTGCTGGCGGCGTACGGGCTGACCACACGGGAGCGGGAGATCTGCTTGGAGATCATCTGCGGGCACACCACCGCAGAGATCGCCGACCGGCTGTCGATCTCGCCGCACACGATCCAGGACCACCTGAAGGCCGCGTTCGCGAAGGTCGGCGTGCGCAGCCGCGGTGAGCTGGTGGCGACCCTCAGGCCGGAATGAGCTGCTTGCGGTACGTCCCCGGTGGGATGCCGAAGTCCCGCTTGAACGCCTTCGCGAACGCGAACTCCGAGGTGTAGCCGATCTGCTTCGCGACGGTGGCGAGCGGGCGATCGTGGTCTCGCAGCAGCCGCGCCGCGGTCGTCATCCGCCAGCGGGACAGGTACGTCAACGGAGGCTCCCCGACCGCCTCGGTGAACCGTCGCGCGAACGCGGCCCGCGACAACCCGACGTCCGACGCCAGGTCCGCGACGGTCCACGCGGCGCCGGGCCGCTCGTGGATCAGCTCCAGCGACTGCACGACGGCCGGATCGGTCAGCGCTCGCGCCCAGCCGCGCTCGGTCGGGCAGTCGTTGTCCTCGAACCAGGCCCGCAGGATCAGGACCAGCAACGCATCCACCAGCGCGGGCACGACCGCCGCGGCGCCGGGTCGCTGCGCCTCGAGCTCCTCACCCAGCATGCTGATTGCCGTATGCAACGAACGGTGCCGGCCGGGATTCGCCGGTACGACGACCACATCGGGCAGCCCGCTCAGCACCGGATGCGGGCGCTCACGATCGAGGAGGTACGTCCCGCACAACAGCAACGTACGGGCGCCCTGGCCCTGCTGCGGTTCCTCGACGGCCGGGTCGAACTCGACGAGCGGTGAGTCCGGATGGTCCGCCAGCGCATGCTCGACACCGCGGGGCAGCAGCACCGCATCACCCGGCCCGAGCGGGATCGGGTCCCCCGCGGGCGGCAGCAACCACGCCGTGCCTTGCAGGATGAGGTGGAAGGTGGCGCCGAACGAGTGCCCGAAATGCAACCCCCACGGCCCGCGAACGACGTTGCGTCCGGAGGCCGCCGGGCCGTTCCGGAGCGCGG
>DASSDE010000447.1:0-9157 GCA_035697365.1 Kribbella sp.
TGGTCCTGGGTACCGGACACATGGCACGATCGGCCACCGAGGCACCACAGGGGACTGGGACGAGTGAGGCTGTATGAACGGGCGGACAGCGGAAGACAGCCGGATCCCGATGAACGGGACCGCGGTGACGAACGGAACCAGCAACGGTCACGGTCCGCAACCAAGCGCTCACCTCGACCCGCCGCCGCACCAAGATTCACCGGGGCACCAAGAGTCATCGCCGCGCTGGCAAGCGGGCCGGCAGGTCGGTGAGGTGCACGTGGATCAGCCGCGCGAAGCCGTACCGCCGCCGGGCTGGCTCTCCGAGGTCCGCGATCGTCCGCGGGACCCCGGCACCACGTCGCTGCGGCAGTTCAACACACCGGTGCGCGTCGACGAGATCGCGGTTGCCGCGATGACGCTGGCCGAGGACCTCCATGCCGCCACCCAGAACATGCCTGAGTCCGCCGAGCTGCGACGGTTCCGGCGGGACCTGGATCAGGCCGCGACCACGTTCCGCGACCTGGCGAGCAAGCTGGAGGTCACCGCCGGCAAGCTCGTCCGCCTGGCTGCGAACGAGGGCTACGCGTGCGGCGTCGGCTGGGGCGTCTGCCCCGAGCACGGCCTGACGCTGATGAACGTCGGCGACACCGTCACCTGTCACGTCCTGGGCTGCGGCCTGCAGAACGTCGGCGAGGTCGAGCGCTGCGAGCATCCGGTCGCGTACCGGGTCGTCGACGCGGCCGGCCCTTCGCTGCTGACCTGCTCCGGTCACGCGATCGCCTGCCGGTTGTACTTCGACAACCCTGTTATCACGGCGACCGCCGACAGCATGGAACTCTTCTAAAACACCCCGCGCCACCAAATCACTCCGCGCCACTCTTGACGTCCACGACCGCTCGAACTTAGTTTGTTGGATCAACAGACAAAGTCCGCGGAGGGGTAGTCATGACGCTGATCGACGGCCGCCGCGCGGGAAGCAGGGCCGTTGCCGCCGATCACGTCTCGCTCCGCCGGAACAACCTCTCGGTGGTCCTGCGGCACGTTCGCGACCTCGGCCCGCGGTCCCGCGCCCGGATCGCCGAGGAGACCGGCCTGAACAAGGCGACGGTCAGCAGCCTGGTCGCCGAGCTGGTCGAACGCGGTCTGCTCCGCGAAGGTTCGGCGGACTCCAGCCGTGCCCTCGGCCGCCCCGGGCAGCTCGTCGAGCTCGACGGCAGCGGCGTCTGCGGAGTCGGTGCCGAGATCAACGTCGACTACCTCGCCGTCGTCGCGCTCGACCTGACGGGCACGGTCGCCCACGAGAAGCGCGTGCCCGTCGACGTCGCGCAGCTCGGGCCGGCAACGTCGCTCGACCAGCTCGCCGAACTCATCAGCGAAGCTGTCGAGGCCGTGGAGACCCGCGGTGGCCAGGTCGCCGGTGTCACGCTCGCTGTTCCCGGGCTGGTGCAGGGGGAGACCGGTGAACTCAAGCTGGCGCCGAACCTCGGATGGGGCGAGCTGTCGGTGGCCGAGGAGATGCGCGCGCGGCTCGGCGCGCCGGCGTACCCGCTGCATGTGGACAACGAGGCGAATCTGGCGACGCTGGCGGCGTACGCGGAACTGCGCGACGAGGCGCTGCACGATCTGGTGCTGCTGACCGGTGCGGTCGGTGTCGGTGGCGGCGTGGTGACCGGCGGGCACCTGCTGCGCGGTGACGACGGGTACGCCGGCGAGGTCGGGCACATGCCCGTTGCGCCCACGGGACAAGCCTGCGGCTGTGGCCGTACGGGCTGCTGGGAGACCGTCGTCGGGCTGACCGCACTGTTGCGCCAGGCAACTGATCGGGACGATCCGGTACGGGACCCGTCGCTGGACGTCGAGCAGCGGCTGGCCGCGATCGTCGAGCGGGCCGAGGCCGGCGACGCCCGGACGCTGTCGGCGCTGCAGGACGTCGGCACCTGGCTGGGCGTCGGCGCCGCGATCCTGGTGAACATCCTGAACCCTGCGGTCCTCGTGCTCGGTGGCTACTTCGCCGTCCTCGGGCCATGGCTGGAAGCACCGCTGGAGCAGGCGATCCGCGAGCGCGTTCTCGCGCCCGACGGCGGTGGCTGCCGGATCGTACGCTCCGGCCTCGGCTTCGCGGCGGCTGTCCGGGGCGGCGCCCAGATCTCCCTCGACCAGGTCTTCGCGAACCCCACCCTTGTGACCGTCTGAGAGTTAGGAGAGAACATGGCCAACCTGGGCATCGGCCTGATCGGCTACGCGTTCATGGGCGCGGCGCACTCGCAGGCCTGGCGTACTGCGCCGCGCTTCTTCGATCTGCCGCTGCAACCCGAGCTGAACGTGCTGGGCGGCCGGAACGCCGACGCCGTCCAGGCGGCCGCGACGAAGCTCGGCTGGAAGGAGACCGAGACCGACTGGCGCAAGCTGATCGCTCGCGACGACGTCCAGTTGGTCGACGTGTGTACGCCGGGCGACACCCACGCCGAGATCGCGATCGCCGCACTCGAAGCGGGCAAGCACGTGCTGTGCGAGAAGCCGCTGGCCAACACCGTCGAGGAGGCCGAGGCGATGACCGCGGCGGCCGTGGCGGCGAACGCCAAGGGGATCCGGTCGATGGTCGGGTTCACGTACCGCCGGGTGCCGGCGATCGCGCTCGCCCGGCAGCTCGTTGCCGAGGGCAAGCTCGGGACGATCCGGCACGTCCGCGCGCAGTACCTGCAGGACTGGATCGCGGACGAGAATGCGCCGCTGTCGTGGCGCCTGGACAAGACCAAGGCCGGCTCCGGCGCGCTCGGCGACATCGGCGCGCACATCATCGACATGACCCAGTTCATTACCGGCGATACCATCGGTGAGGTCAGTGCGCGGTTGGAGACGTTCGTCAAGGAGCGCCCGGTGGCCGCTTCCCATTCCGGGCTGGCTGGTACGGCGGGAACGCAAAGAGGACCGGTCACGGTCGACGACGCGGCGGTGTTCCTGGCGACGTTCCGCAGCGGCGCGCTCGGCGTGTTCGAGGCGACCCGCTTCGCCACCGGCCGGAAGAACGCGATCCGGATCGAGATCAACGGCAGCCTCGGCAGTCTGGCGTTCGACTTCGAGGACATGAACCTCCTGCACTACTACGACGCAGGAGAAGACTCGAGGACGGCGGGCTTCCGCCGCATCCTCGCCACCGAACCCGACCACCCGTACGTCGCCGCGTGGTGGCCGCCCGGCCACCTGCTCGGCTACGAGCACGGGTTCACCCATCAGGTCGTCGACCTGGTCACCGCGATCGCAGAAGGCACCGATCCGGCGCCGTCGTTCGCCGACGGGCTGCAGGTCCAGCGCGTGCTGGCGGCGGTCGAGGCCAGTTCGGCATCTCGTCAATGGCAGGAGATTCCAGCATGAACAGCTTTACCCCGACCAAGGACGACAAGTTCTCCTTCGGCCTGTGGACCGTCGGCTGGGAGGGTGTCGACGTCTTCGGTACGGCGGTGCGCCCAGCAATGGATCCGGTGCACGCGATCGAGAAGCTCGCGGAACTGGGCGCGGCCGCGGTCACGTTCCACGACGACGACGTCGTACCCGACGACAACACCCGCAGCCAGGTGCTCGAGCGCTTCACGAAGGCGCTCGCCGACACCGGCATGGGCGTCGAGATGATGACCACCAACCTGTTCGCGCACCCGGTCTTCAAGGACGGCGGCCTGACCGCCAACGACCGTCAGGTCCGCCGGTACGCGCTCGCGAAGGTGCTGCGCAACGTCGACCTGGCAGCCGAGCTCGGCGCGACGACGTACGTGCTCTGGGGCGGTCGTGAGGGCGCGGAGTCCGGCGGTTCGAAGGACGTGCGGGCGGCGCTGGACCGCTACAAGGAGTCGATGGACATCCTCTGCGCGTACGTCCGCGAGCAGGGCTACAACCTGCGGTTCGCGATCGAGCCGAAGCCGAACGAACCGCGCGGCGACATCCTGCTGCCGTCGATCGGGCACGCGATCGCGTTCATCAACGACCTCGCCGACCCGGAGCTGGTCGGGATCAACCCCGAGGTCGGGCACGAGCAGATGGCCTCGCTGAACTACGCGCACGGGATCGCGCAGGCGCTGTGGCACGGGAAGCTGTACCACATCGACCTCAACGGGCAGCACGGTCCGCGGTTCGACCAGGACCTGCGGTTCGGCGCCGGGAACCTGCGCGAGGCGTTCTGGACAGTCGACGTACTGCAGGGCTCCGGCAGCTACCCGGCCTACGACGGGCACATCCACTTCGACTACAAGCCGCCGCGCACCGAGGACGAGGAAGGTGTCTGGGAGACCGCGCGCGCCTGCATGCGCAACTACCTGATCCTCCGCGAGAAGGTACAGGCGTTCCGCGCCGATCCGGAGGTGGCGGAGGCGCTGGCCGTGGCCCGTGTCGCGGAGCTGTCCGAGCCGACGCTGGGCGAGGGTGAGTCCCTGGACGACCTGCGCAACGCCAAGTACGACCGGGACGCGCTGGCTGACCGCGGCCTCGGCTTCGAGAAGCTCGACCAGCTCGCCATGGAGCACCTGCTCGGCGTGCGCTAGCTACAGCTTGCCGAAGAAGGCGCGGAGGTCCTCGATGACGAGTTCGGGGACCTCCAGCGCCGCGAAGTGCCCGCCGCGGTCGAACTCGGTGTAGTGCACGACGTCGAACTCACGCTGGACGAGTTTGCGGACCGTGCTGTCGTTCGGGAACACCGCGAGTCCGGTCGGGACGGCACAATGCTCGACGTGGGCGCCCCAGGAGGACTGGGCCTCGCGGTACAGGCGCGCCTGGGAGCCGGCCGTGCGGGTCAGCCAGGTCAGCGTGACACTGTCCAGGACCTGGTCGTTGCTGATGGCACCTTCCTTGTGGCCGTAGTCGTCGTACCACTCGAGGTTCCACGCCAGCTGCCCCACCGGTGAGTCCACCAAGGCATGGGCGATGGTCTGCGGACGCGTGGCCTGGATCGCGGCGTACCCGGACCGCTCGTGCTGCCAGCGATCGAGGCCGCTCAGGCGCTGCTGCTCGGCCTCGGTCAGCTCCTCGCCCTGCGGGAACGCGAGGTACCCGTCGAGGTGCAGGCCGATCACGCGCTCCGGCGCGAGCCGGGCCAGCGCGGGACCGATCCGGGCACCCCAGTCGTACCCGTGAACGCCGTACCGCTCATGGCCGAGCTGCTCCATCAGCGTGATCCACGCCCGCGCGATCCGCTCGACGCCCCACCCGGCAGCGGTCGTCACGCCGCTGAATCCGAACCCCGGTATGGTCGGCACCACGAGCGTGAAATCCGCCGCCAGCGCATCGATCACGTCCAGGTAGTCGGACGCCGACCCCGGCCAGCCGTGCAGCAGCAACAATGGCGTACCGGATGAGCCGACCTGGAGGTAGTGCACGCGCTGGCCGTCGATCTCGGTCACGTACTGCGGGTAGGTGTTCAGCCGCTCCTCGTACCGTCGCCAGTCGTACTCCGTCCGCCAGTATTCGGTCACGTCGCGCAGCCGTTCGCGCCCCACGCCGTACGACGGGCCGGCTTCCGGCAACTGGTCGGCCCACCGGGTCGCGTCCAGCCGCCGCCGCAATTCGTCCAGCTCCGCCTGCGGTACCTCTGCTCGAAACTCCATACGATCGACCTTAGAAGCAGTACCGGACACGAGTTGACCGCTACGCTCGACCCCATGAAGTACGTCGCGCGTATCGTCGAGGTTGCTGATCACGGCATCAAGCTCGAGCCCGAGGACGGGACCACGGTCCCGGACGGGCCGAACGAGGTGAACCTGCTGGGGATGTCCATTGCGCTTGCCCTGGGTGCGGCCGGCTACCGGCACCATGCCGAGCAACGGGATCCTGAGCTGCAGACGCTGGACGCACTGGTCGCGGGTGACGCGGTGATGCCGTGGAAGCCCGGTACGCCGGGATACCTGGTGTGTGAGCTCAACGAGGGCCGGCCGACGTGTGAGGTTCGGCCGACCGCGGAGTGACCTGGCCGGAGGCACCGGCGCTCCCGCGACCGCGGATCCTGCGGCAGCGGTGGCTTGATCTGACGTTTGTGCATTGGGCTGTCGAGCCGGCAGGCGTCGCGCATTTCTTTCCGCCGGGGACCCGTCCGGACACCTTCGAGGGTCGGACGTACGTCGGCCTGGTCCCATTCCGGATGGTCGGTACGGGGCTGCCGCGCGGGCCGGGTGTGCCGTATGTCGGATCGTTCCTGGAAACGAACATCCGGCTGTACTCCGTCGACGAGACGGGCCGGCGTGGTGTCGTGTTCCTCAGCCTCGACGCGGACCGCCTGGCAGTGGTGGCAGCGGCGCGGTCGGTCTTCGGGCTCCCGTACCGCTGGGCGCGGATGACGCACGAGCGTACGGGCAGCCATCACGCCTACAGCTCGACCGTACGGAGCTCAGGCGCTCATGCGACGATCGGCGTGGACGTCGGCGAACGGCTGGAGGCAGGCCCACTCGAGCACTTCCTGACCGCTCGCTGGGGTCTGCACGTCCACCGCGGCGGCCGTACCGGGTACCTGCCGAACGAGCACCCGCCGTGGATCCTCCATGCCGCGAGTCTCACCGAGCTGAACGCGGACGAGCTGCTCCGTTCTGTCGGTCTCGTACCGACCGGCGGACCGCCGGATCAGGTGGCGTTCAGCGCGGGCGTTCCTGCGGCGTTCGGGGCACCATCAAGTCTTCCGTCTCCTGGACAATGAACGGCACGTCGAGCTGACGAGCCCAGCGGTTGACCTCGGTCGCGAGGGCGCGTGACCCCGCGACGTCACCCTCGTCGCGCAGCAGCGCCGCGAGTGACGCCTGCTGGGCGAGCGCCGGCCGGACGTGACCGGCCTTCTGCAGCAGCTCGGTCGATCGCTCCCAGAGTCGGCGGGCCAACGCCAGATCGCCACTCAGGTGAGCGTGATACCCGAGGTGCCGCAGCGCCTGCCCCATCAGCGGCTCGTCGTCGCTCTTCTCACCCAGCTCCAACGCCGCGGTGTAGTGCTCGATCGCCTGCGCGGGTTGCTCGTCAAGGTTGTCCGCGATCGCGCCGGCCCAGAAATGCGCCGTCCCACGCCGGCCCTCGTCGGGCGCCTCCTCGATCAGCGCGAGCGCGCGCTCCCGCACAGCGCGATCACCGGACTGGAACAGCGCAGCTGCGTACGCCTGCCGGACCTTCAGCAGCTCCAGATCCCAGGACCCGTCCTGGATGGCGTCGAGGGCGGCGCGGGCGTGATCGGTCCGGCGGCCGAAGTCGTGGTCGACGGCGACCTCGGCGAGGGCCAGCGCAAGCACCGAACGCTCGGCGGGATCGTCGGTGCGGGCGGCTGTGAGGAGATCGGCAGCGGCGGTCCATTGGCCGGCACGCATCAGTCCGAAGGCGGCGTTGGCGAGAGCACGAGCGGCAAGTTCGGTCATGCGGCCACGGTATTTCGACATCGAAATATTTGACAACTAACCTTCAGCCGCTGAAAAGTTGGACGGGTGAAGGATTTCGTGGACACCCATGTCGACCTCTGGGCCGGCCAGCTGCCGGACCTCGATCGGGACGTGGAGGGGATCACGGTTCGCCTCCAGGTCGTCACGCGGTACCTGGAGCGTCGACGGGAGGCTGTGCTGGCGGGGTACGGGCTGCAGCTGTGGGAGTTCAAGACGTTGCACATGCTGCGACGCGGAGGTTCGCCGTACCGCGCGACTCCCGGTGAGCTCGCCAAGCAGCTGGGGATGTCGCCCGCGGCGCTCACCAACCGCCTGGACGCCCTGGAGCGGCGCGGCTACATCGAGCGCTCACACGACCGCGACGACCGGCGCAAGGTGGTTGCCACGCTCACTCGCGCTGGGGACGACCTCTGGTCACGAGGCATCGGTGCGATCCTCAAGCTCGAGGAGGACCTGATCCACCAGCTGCCACCCGCCGACCGGACCCGCCTCGACGAGCTGCTCCATCAACTCGTCCTGGTCACCGAGAAGGATTCCTAGCCGCCCATGTCAAGAACGTCTGTTCTGCTCCGACGTACCTGCAAAAGCGCCGAGAGAGGACAGACCGATGGAACCGCTGAACCTGATGGTGTCGCTGAGCCACTTCGCCAACGACAAGCCCGAGAACAAGCACGGCCTCAGCCAGCAGGCGGGCCGTCCCCGCCGGGTTTGGAAGTTCCCGAGGGGACTGCGCGGTACATGGCGTAGTGCATGGTGCCGCTATGCGGAAGCTCCAGCTCAGCGATGACGGTGAAGCCGAGAGACTCGTAGAAGCCGACGTTGGCGGGGTCCTGCGTCTCGACGAACGTGGGGGAGTGCGCCGCGTCCGCGACCGCCAGCCCGGGCTCGATGACCGCATGTCCAAGGCCCTTGCCCTGCCGGTCGGGGTGGACGGCGGCGAGCGCGAGCAGCCAGGCCGGGGTACGTGGATGGAACAGCCCGATCGCCTGTCCGTACTCCGCGGTCACGGCGGCCTGCGAGCCGGCCAGCCGCTGGAAGTCGGCCGCGTGCGGAGCGAACGCCTCGGCGGGCAGATCGGGAGGCAGCCAGATCGCGACGGCGCTCACGTCGTCGGTGACCCAGACGCGGCCGTACGGCAGCCCGATCCGGGCGACGAACAGCCGGTGATACTCGGCGACGCGCTCCACGTACCCGTCGGGGTCGAAGCACGCGCGAGTCATCGGGTAGTCGAGCAAGGCCTGCGTGAGCGTGTCGACCGCACCGTCGACGTCCGCTCCCGTTGCCTCGCGCACCTTCATTGCTTCAGGGTGTCCAGAACGAGATCGGCGACGGCGCGCATGCCGGCCGCGTTCGGGTGGTACGAGACGATGCCGCCGAGGTTGGGCGGCAGCATCGTGAAGCCGGTGGTCCACGGCTCGGACGACCCGATCGCATGGTCGCGACTGGCCGCGGACGCGGCGATCAGGTCGGCGCCGGTCGCGGCGGCAGCCTTCGCGAACGCGCCGGCGAGGCCGTCGGCCATCATGGCGATGCTCGGCAGCTGTTCCTCGTTGAGCGGTACGTCGCGCCGCGGCCGGGTGGCCGGGCCAACGAGACTGAGGTAGTCGACCAGCAGGATGCGCGCCTCGGGCGAGCGTTCGCGGACCCGCTCGACGACGGTCGTCAGCGAGTCGGCGACGGTCTGGTACGACGCCTCGTCCTTGAGGTAGCTGACCCGCGCTCGGATCCGGTTCGCGACCCGGCGGCCGAGGATCGTCGCGGGCTTCGCGATCGTGTTCAGGAAGCTC
>DASSDE010000448.1:0-3125 GCA_035697365.1 Kribbella sp.
AACTTGACGAGAGGAGTGTGGCGGCGTGAAGACGCAGGAGCGATCGTCCGAGGACGACGAGCGCGCGATGGCGGATCTGGCCGAGGTCGCCGACTGGCGCCGGCTCTGGGGCCCGCCGGCCACCGGCATGGACGCGATCCGTGACCTGGTCAACCGCGTCACTGCCGCCACCGGCTGGCGCCCCTGGGCGCCCGGCAACATCGATCCTGACCGCTATACCTGGGGCCTGGTCACCCAACGCGAGACAGTGATGCTCGTGCTGCCGGATGCTGTGCTGCCAGACAGCCCCCGCAGCGGCTGGTCGGCGTACGAGGTCGGCGCGGCGGAGCTGCCGGAGGCCGAGGAAGGTCTCGATCTGCACTGGCCGGCCCAGCTCGAGCTCGGCCGCCGGCACTGGGGCCCGCCGGTGTTCGTCGGGTCCGGGGACGACGTGCGCGTTCCGCCGGAGTGGCGAGGCCGCCGCAGGCACCTCGCGGTCTGGCTGCGCCCAGGCGCCGAGTTCCATCTGTATGCATCCCAGCCGAGCCCAGACGACGACGCGGCCGGCTTCGGGTACTCCGTCTACGCCAGCGAGGTGGCCTGATGTCGATCCAAACTGGCGATCACGCCGTTGACGAGGTTCTCGCGGGCCTGCAGCAGAGTATGGGGGAGCTGCGGCGGATCGTGCAGCAGGTGCGGAGGCTGCTCGACCGTCGGCAGCGGGGCCGTGCGTCGCTGGAAGACCTTCGCGACCTGAGAAGACAGCACCCGGGGGTCGACCGGGCGTTGCCCAGGCCGGACGACCGTACTGCGGAGTCGGAGTTCGCCGCCCTGCAGGCGTACGAGCGCCAGCTGACGGCCCGGGTCCACGAACAGCAGGAGCAGATTGCCCGACTGGAGCGCGAACGGGAGCAGATCCTGGCCGATGACTTCGACCAGGACGGTATCCCCAATCAGAGGGAGCGGACTCTCGAAGACCAGGCGGCCGCGGCCGCCGACGAGCGCGTAGATGATGCGGTCGAGGAACGCGATGAGGACCGCGCCGACGAGGAGCGTGAGGAGGACCGCGCCGACGAGGAGCGTGAGGAGGACCGCGCCGAGGACGAGCGTGAGGAAGGCCGCGAGGAGGACCGCGAGCGGCGCGCCGAGCGCGAGGCAGCGGAGCGGGAGGAGGCGCGAAGCGGTGTTGATCCGCTCGCTGCCGGCGCTGATGTTGGTGCGGCCGAGGTTGTTGCCGAGGGCATCGACGAGGAGCGCGAGCAGCAGGAGCTCGCGGACGCCGCCGAAGACGCCGACGCCGATCGCGAGGCGAGTGCGGCGGACAACCTCGAGCAGACCGGCGCCGACAACGCGCAGGGTACGGACCCGAACACGACGGACGCGGACCGCGGCCAGGAGACCGACCCCGCGATCAACCCCGACCAGCAGGCCGGTGCCCAGGTAGCCAACGAGCCCGTCGACCCGTCGCAAAGCGCCGACAACCAGCTGGACCCCGAGGCGCCGCAGGCGGACGCGAGCCGGTACGCAACCGACAACCCGACCCTCGACCAAGCCACCGACCTCGAGACCGCCGGGCAGGATACCGACCTAGAGAACGCCGAGCAGGACACCGGTCTCGAGGACGCCGGGCAGGGTACCGGTGTCGACTCGGAGCTGGATTCGGATGTCGCTGCGGACGGCGGTGACCTTGACGGCGTCGAGCCCAGCGGTGAGGGCCAGGACACGGACCTCGCCACGGACCAGGACGGCCCCAGCCAGTACGTCACCGAAACCGGACCTGGCGTCGACAACACCCAGGACCTGACCCAGGACGAGACCGACCTCGGCGAGAACCTCCAACCCCAAGGCCAGGGCACCGAACTCGGCCAGGACACTGAGGTCGGGCAGCAGGCTGAGAACGGGCAGCAACCGCAGGAGACCCTGGAGCAGCCGTCGTTCCCGACCGCCGGGGATCAGGAGGCTTCGAACCGGGTCGAGGCGCAGAGCCAGGGCACCGAGCAGGGAGCCAACGCTCCGGCGACCGACGTCGAGACCACCACCCCCGAGCAGACAAGCGATCAGGGCCAGCAGCCGGTGCAGCAGACTCAGGGCCCGCAGACGCCCGGTGTGCAGGACGTCGCTGCCGCGTCGGCGAGTGCGGTCGAGGCCGAGGCGGAGGCTCCCGGACAAGGCGGAGCCCCTTCAGGCCAAGGCAACCAGGCCCAGACTCAACAGCCTCAGCACGCAGAGGACAAGCTGCTCGACGGCAACCGTGGCCAGCACGAACCCGGCCCAGAGATCCCCGACGAGGAGAAGGCCGGTTTGGTGGACAAGACCTCAAAGGGCCACGCTCACGCCTCTGGAGCCACCGATCGGGACGCAGGCGTCAGCACCGGCGCCGGCGAGCGCCCCGGAACCGCTGCCCAGCAGGCGCGCGACCGGACCGCGGACCGCGATCGGGGCCGAAACGACGACGGCGGCCGAGGCCGAGGCTGACCGCCGCACTTACCCAAATCACCCCAAACCCCAGTGCCGGTCAGCAGCAACCACCTGCGGACCGGCGCTGGTCTGTACCAGACATCCTGCGCGGTACGTCGCCGTACGGCGAAGGAACACCCCGGCCCGCGCACCGGTGCTGCATGCTCAGTAGACGATTGCTTGGGTGTTGTCGGTGAGGATTTCTTCGGTGAAGGTGGGGGCGCCCGCGAGGCGGGTGCCGGGGCGGAGGTCGGGCTCGGTGAGGTCGCGGCGCTTGGCGCACTGGGTGCAGACGGTGAGTTGACCGCCTTCGAGAACCGCAGTGAGCAGATCGGCGAGCGGCGCCGCATGCGGCAGGTCGAACGACTCGGCGCGCCCCGGTACGGCGAACCAGACAGCCTCGCCGGTGAGCCAGAGCGAGACGCTGGCACCGGCTGCGACCGCGGAGGCCGCGACGGTGATCGCCTGGTTGGCGCGCTCGGGTTCGTCAGCGCCTGCAGTCAGCTTGATCACCAGCGTGCGGGACATCCCGTCACGGTAGCCCACCACCTCCGGCCCGCGTGCGGGATGTCACGTGGTGGCGGAGCAGGTACCAGATGGGGATCCTCTAGACTGACGGGCGTGTTGCATGTCGTGTTCACCACGTTGCTGGTGCTGGTCTGTGTGTTCATGGGCTGGTTCTCGGCGTT
>DASSDE010000449.1:0-3756 GCA_035697365.1 Kribbella sp.
GTACGGCGTGCGCAGCTGGGAGCTCGACGACGCCCGCGCGTCGGTCGCCCCGCTGGTCACCTGGACGACGTACGGCGACGACAAGTTCGTCGCCGCGGTCGAGAACGGCCCGCTGACGGCAACCCAGTTCCACCCCGAGAAGTCCGGCGACGCCGGCGCTGCCCTGCTGGAGAACTGGCTCCGCTCGCTGTGAACGAGTGACACCCGTTCTCTTGCCGTTCGGTTGTTGTTTACCGTACGTTCGCTGGTCACCACTGCTTGTCATCGAGCTAGGAGGCCGCCCATGTCCAGTTCCTTGTCCAGGCGTCAGTTCGTCGGTCGCGCGACCGCTGCGGGAGTCGCGATCAGTCTCGCCGGATCGGTCGATGCGCTGTACACGGCGCAGCCGGCGCTCGGCACGTCCGGCCCGAAGATCGGGTACGGCCCGCTGATCGAGGACCCGGACGGGATGCTCGACCTGCCGCGCGGGTTCCGCTACCAGATCCTGTCCCGGGAAGGCGCCGTACGGGCCGATGGGCTGCCGACCCCGAGCCGGTTCGACGGCATGGGCGTGTTCCCGGACCGCAACGGCGGGAACCGCCTGGTCCGCAACCACGAGTGCGGCCCGACGTCGAAGATCAAGGTCGTGGCGCCGGCCGAGCGGACGTACGACCCGGCCGGCGGCGGCGGTACCAGCACGCTGGTGGTCGACCGTCACAACACGGCCACCCAGGAGTTCGTCAGCCTCGGCGGTACGGCGATCAACTGCTCCGGCGGCCACACGCCGTGGCGCACCTGGCTGACCTGCGAGGAGACCGAGAACAAGGCTGGTGACGCCGGCCACACCAAGGACCACGGCTTCATCTTCGAGGTCGATCCGTACGACGAGCGCCGCAACGTCGACCCGTTCCCGCTGACCGCGATGGGCCGGTTCCAGCACGAGGCGGTCGCGATCGACCCGCGGACCGGTGTCGTCTACGAGACCGAGGACGCGTTCGTGGCGCCGCTCGGTGGCTTCTACCGCTTCCTCCCGAACCGTCCGCGGGGCGGCTGGGGAGCGCTGCGCGCGGGCGGTGAGCTGCAGGCGATGCACATCCCGGGGCTGCCCGACCTGTCCGTCGTGCAGGAGGCCGGCACCGAGTTCCACGACGTGCAATGGGTGCCGGTGCCGGATCCGCTGGCCAAGACCGAGTCGGTACGCGCCCAGGACTACGCGAAGCCGATCACCGGCGGGTACAAGCTCGAGGGCTGCTGGTGGGGCGACCTGGACCGCTGTGTGTACTTCGTCTCCTCGTTCGCGCGGACCGAGCTGGGGCCGAAGGTCGACCACGACGGCCAGGTGTGGCGACTCGACCCGCGGAAGCGGACGCTGCGCCTCGAGGTGATCTTCACCCGCCCGAAGCCCGGGTCGGACGATCCTGAGTTCGATGCCCCGGACAACATCACGATGTCGCCGTACGGCGGGCTGATGATGTGCGAGGACGGCCTCGGCGAGCAGCACATCCTCGGCACCACGGAGGACGGCGAGGTGTTCAAGTTCGCCCGCAACCGGGTCAACCTCGGGACGCCGGAGGAGCCGTCGTACGGCGAACTCTCCGGCGTCGGGTTCGCCGCCGACGGCCGGACGATGTTCTTCAACGTCTACAACCCCGGGATCACCTACGCGATCACCGGGCCCTGGCGCCGCCGGCGCTAGCGCGCCGTGGCGGACTAGGGCGTCGCGCCGGGGAAGGCGACCGGCGCGCCGCCCCACTTGAGCTGACTGGTGGCGGCGGCGAGCAGCGTCTGGATGCCGAACGTACGGACGGCGGGTTGTTCGGCGGCCTCGACCAGGTCGCCGTACACCGCGGCGATCCGGCGTTCGATCAGCAGGATCAGGGCCGTCGCGGTCGCTGTGTTGACCACTGCCTGCGGAAGGTCGTACGCCGCTTCGGCCGCAACCGGCGTCTCACCGGCGGCGACGATCAGCGCGCTCAGGTGGTCGCGGTTGGCGCGGTGGCCCTCGAACAGCTCGGTCGCCGCGCTGAACCGGGCACCGCTCAGCTTCCCGCCCGCCACGCCGACCCCGTACATCGCCGCATGCTCACCGGCAAGCGTTGCCTGCAGGGCCTCCAATTGGTTCACGACGAGGCTCCCTTCTTCTTCGGCGGGGCGAGGGTCGAGCCGAGTTGGGTTTCGGAGGCGGCGATCTCGGCGAGCAGGCGGGCCGGGGCACCGGACAGCTTGCCCGCGGCCGTCCCGTGCGCGACGGCACAGGCCTTCTCCAGCTTCGAGATCGCGGCCAGCGCGGCCTGCGAGCTCGAGGGCGCGGCGGTCCGGGTCGACCGGGCAGTCACGCCCGACGTCTCCTTGAGCTTGGCGAGATGGCTCGCGTGGTACTTCGCTCCGGCGGCGAGCTGGGCCCGCAGAGCGGGAAACTTCCGGCTGACGTTTGTGTAGAGCTGGGACAATTGAGTCACCTGGGTCGCCGCGGCACTGAGCGCGGCGACGACAGCCGGGTCGGTCGTCGGCGTCTCCGCGGCCGGGCCGGGTGACGTCGTCCCGTTCACGGCGCCCTTGGTGCCCGGCGCACCGGAACCGGCGGTGGGATCGTCCTTGCAGCCGGCCAGCGCGGCGACGCCCGGAACGAGGGCGGCGGTCGCGACGACCGTACGTCGGGTCAGGCGGCGTTCGGGCACGGCGGAACGATACCCGGTGGCCCGTCCGCACCCGGCCGGCGGCAGCCCGGATGACAAGCCGGGGCCGAGCCGATGGCGAGGATCCGGGCATCGGCCGGATAGGGTGGGCTACTGCTCTTGGCGGCACCGCCGGAGCACAACGGGTGCACAACTGGACAGAGAGGCAGGTCAACCTGTGAGCCGAAAGCCGGACCCCAAGGGCCACACGGACACCACGAGCCTCGAGAGCTTCCTGCGGCCGGTCGTCGAGCAGTTCGGCTGCGATCTGGAGGGCGCGGACATCACGCCGGCCGGTCGCCGCCGGCTGTTGCGCGTCCTCGTCGACCGCGACGGCGGTATCAGCCTGGACGACGTCGCCGAGGTCACCCGGGGGATCTCCAAGGCGCTCGACGCCGACGACATCATGGGTGAGGGCGCGTACACGCTGGAGGTCTCCAGCCCCGGCGTGGACCGGCCGCTCACCCTGCCCCGGCACTGGCACCGCAACCTCAACCGGCTGGTCACGGTCACGCTGACCGCCGGCGGGAAGGTGACCGGCCGGATCAAGTCCGTCTCCGACGAGGCGGCCGAACTGGATGTCCAGGGCAAGCGGCGGACGATCGCGTACGACGCCATGGTCAAGGCCAAGATCCAGATCGAGTTCAACCGGGCTGCCGGCAACGACGAACCATCTTCTTTTGGTGGAGAAACACCTGCCGACGGCACGGTGGAGGAGAACTGACATGGACATCGACATGGCCGTGCTGCGATCGCTGGAACGGGAGAAGGACATCTCCCTGGACGTGGTCGTCGAGGCGATCGAGCAGGCGCTGCTGGTCGCGTACCACCGCACCGAGGGCGCGCAGCCGCAGGCCCGCGCCGAGCTGGACCGCAAGACCGGGCACGTGACGGTGTATGCGCGGGAGCTGGCCGAGGACGGCACCCTCGAGCGCGAGTACGACGACACCCCGGCCGACTTCGGCCGGATCGCCGCCACCACGGCCAAGCAGATCATCCTGCAGCGGCTCCGCGACGCCGAGGACGAGGTCCGGTACGGCGAGTTCTCCGGCAAGGAGGGCGACATCGTGTCCGGCGTCGTCCAGCAGGGCCGCGACCCGCG
>DASSDE010000450.1:0-4986 GCA_035697365.1 Kribbella sp.
CGACCCGCGCACACCCGGCAGCGGCCCGCGCCCGCGCGTCCTGCGCGAAGGTGTAGGCGATCAGTGTTTCCATGCAGAGCCAGATGCAGGCCCTGCGGTGAAAGTTATCGCGGTGGTTGCTGGCCCGGGTACTGCGGCGGCTGCTGCTGGCCGGGATGCTGCGGTGGCTGGTAGGGCTGCTGACCCGGGTAGCCACCCCACTGCTGCGTCTGCGGCGGGAACGTGTCCTGCAACTGCCCCTGGGGAAGCCTTGCCAGCTTGGCGTCCAGGGCCCAGCGCCGGATGCCGACGAGCAGCAACGGAATGCCGAGCAGGATGAGCGACCCGTCGTACATCATGTAGGTGCCGCCGAGCTTCGAACCGGGCAGCTGGAAGAGCTTCACGAAGTCGAACGACTGCCGCATCGGCAGCAGCATCGTGACCAGCGCCGCCACGGTCAGCAAGAGTCCGGAACCGGTCGTCACACCGGCGCCGATCGACGGCACGATCATCAGCACGCCGAGCACCGCCGCGATCAGGACCAGTAACGCGAGCCACGGCAGCATCGAGGCCTTGCTGCTGAACATCTGGATGCGCATGACCAGCTTGTAGGCGGTGTAGGAAGCGACGAGCAGCGCACCGTAGGTCGCGATGACGCCGATCACGAGCCCGAGGGCGGGGAGGGGCTTTGTCATGCACCGACACTAGACGTGTCCCGGTTCAGGCCGACCTGGCCGAACCCGTCACAAAGCTGTCCGCTCGCCGACGCGGAGAACTATGCTGCCTGAGCGCCCAGGATGCGCGGGCTGTCTGGTGTGCCCGCGTCCTGACCACGAGGACGAGGGAGTCGTATGTCTGATCCGAGGACCGAGGTGCAGCACGGGCTGGAGGGTGTGATCGCGTTCGACACCCAGATCGCCGAACCCGACAAGGAGGGGTCGGCGCTCCGCTACCGCGGTGTGGACATCGAGGACCTGGTCGGCCGAGTGCCGTTCGAGAACGTCTGGGGATTGCTGGTGGACGGCGCGTTCACGCCGGGTCTGCCGCCGGCCGAGCCGTTCCCGCTGCCGGTGCACACCGGCGATGTGCGCGTCGACGTACAGTCCGCGCTGGCGATGCTCTCACCTGCCTGGGGCCTGCGGCCGCTGTACGACATCGACGACGTGCAGGCCCGCGAGGACCTCTCGCGCGCGGCGGTGATGGCGTTGTCGTACGTCGCGCAGGCGGCCCGCGGTACGGGACAGCCGATGGTGCCGCAGCGCGAGGTGGACAAGGCACAGACGATCACCGAGCGATTCATGATCCGGTGGCGCGGCGAGCCGGACCCGAAGCACGTCCGGGCGGTCGACGCGTACTGGACCTCCGCGGCCGAGCACGGGATGAACGCGTCGACGTTCACCGCGCGGGTGATCGCATCCACGGGCGCGGACGTTGCTGCGGCGCTGTCGGGTGCGGTCGGCGCGATGTCCGGGCCGCTGCACGGCGGTGCGCCGGCGCGGGTGCTGACGATGATCGAGGGCGTTGAGCGTTCCGGCGATGCCCGGGCGTACGTGAAGGGTCTGCTGGACGCGGGCGAACGGCTGATGGGATTCGGCCACCGCGTGTACCGGGCCGAGGACCCGCGGGCGCGGGTGCTTCGCCGTACGGCCCGTGAGCTCGCCGCCCCGCGGTACGAGGTGGCCGAGGCGCTCGAGCAGGCCGCGCTGGCCGAGCTCCGCGAGCGCAGGCCGGACCGGGTGCTGGAGACGAACGTGGAGTTCTGGGCGGCGATCGTCCTGGACTTCGCCGAGGTACCGCCGCCGATGTTCACGTCGATGTTCACCTGCGCGCGGACCGCCGGCTGGAGCGCCCACGTCCTGGAGCAGAAGCGCACCGGCCGGCTGATCCGTCCGTCCGCGATCTATTCGGGCCCGTCGACCCGCCCCGCCGACTCCATCGAGGGCTGGGACACCAACTGGGCCTGACCGCCTACCGGTCCTGGCTGGGTGTGCGGCCGGTGCGTTGTTTGTACTGGCGGCTGAAGTACGGGACGTCTGTGTAGCCGAGGGCGGTGGCCGTTTCAGTGACGGTCATCCCGCTCTCGGTGAGCAACTGATGGGCACGGTCGATCCGCGCCTGGATCAGGTACTGCGCCGGGGACATACCGAACTGCTTGACGAAGCGGCGGGTGAACTGCGCCCTGCTGAGAAGTGCACCGTCGGCCATCTCGCTGACGGTCCAAACCCGCCCCGGATCCTGCCGGAGCTGTCGGGCGATCTCGTCGACCGCGGTGTCGGTGGCGGTCCGGTCCGGACGGTGGACTGCGTCCCAGACCAGTGCGATCAGTTGCTCCAGGCACAGTACGGCCTGATGACGGCCGAGCGGGTCGCTCCGACGGTAGGACGCGTCGCTGGTGCGCGCGAGTACGCCGAGGAACTCGCGGTCCAGCACCTCGCCCCAGCGCGGCTCGGGTGCGGCTCCGTTGTCGCTCGCGACGTCGAAGTGCATGCCGAAGACGAGCAGCCGCCGGTGCGGGTCGTGCATCGCCCGCGGCGCGTCGCCAGGCCCGAACACCGCGCACACTCCCGGGTGCAGCTCCTGCCGGCGGCCGGTGAGCTCGAGTTCGCCCCGGCCGTCGAGCACACACCACAGCAGGTGATCCGCCAGCGGCCGCGAGGTCCAGGACCAGCCCGGCTCGCATCGCCAGAACGTCGGCGGCGTCATCCGCGCGATCCGGTGCATCAAAAGTTCAAGTCCTCGCGTGAATCGTCCGTGGTCCCGGACCAGCTGTTCGCAGGAAAATGGGGTCTGCTGGAACCCTATGGCACAGATCCGGGAGCCGTACATGAGCGTTTCATACAACCTCGATGCCGACGTACGCCGGGACGAGTTCGAGCAGGCCGGGTACACGCTCGTCCGGGGGTTGTTCTCGACCGACGAGGCCGAGCGGCTGCGGGACCACTACATGACCGTCCGGAAGCACGGACCGCGGGCGCACGACTTCTCCGCTGACACCGCGACCAGCCGCGACCCACTCAAGCGGTACCCGCGGCTGGGGCAGATGCATCGCTGGGACGACGCGTCGCTGCAGTGGCTGATCGACCCACGCCTCGACGAGGTGATGACCGCGCTGCTCGGCAGATCGCCGTACGCGGTCCAGACGATGGTCTACTTCAAGCCGGCCGGCTCGCGCGGGCAGGCGCTGCACCAGGACAACTTCTACCTGAAGGCGGATCCGGGGACCTGCATCGCGGCCTGGATGGCGCTCGACAAGGTCGACGTCGCGAACGGCTGCCTCGAGGTCGTCCCCGGCTCGCACCGCTGGCCGATCCTGTGCACCGAGAAGGCCGACACGACCGTCAGCTTCACCGATGTCACCGTGCCGCTGCCGACCGCCGCGGCCGCCGTACCGGTGGAGATGGAGCCGGGCGACGTGCTGTTCTTCCACGGCGCGCTCGTCCACGGCAGCAACCCGAACGTCACCAGCGACCGGTTCCGGCGCGCGCTCATCGGGCACTACATCGAGGGCGAGGCCGAGCGCGTGGCGCAGTACTACCACCCGGCCCTGCGCATGGACGGCACCGAACTCGTCCTGGAGGTAGCCGAAGGCGGCGGCGCCTGCGGCGAATGGACCGACACCCCCGACGGCCCCGTAGCCGTCCTGACCGGCACCGAACAAACCACCCGCAAACACGAGTAGCCCCGTCGGCGCCGACTTTGTGCACCAGGTCCGTGTTTCGGCGGGTGCTGCGTACGGATGTGGTGCACAAGGTGCGGGTTGGGGTGTCCGGGCGGTGGGCCTGGGGGCGGGGTGGTGGGTCTGGTGTGGGAGGATGGGGGGCGCTGACAGCGTCGTCGGCCTACTGAAGTGCAGACGACGAAGGGAAACCGCTGGTGACCAGCGACATTACGATTCCTGCAGAGCTCAAGCCCGCCGACGGGCGCTTCGGCGCCGGACCGTCGAAGGTTCGTCCGGAGGCCGTCGCCGCACTGGCGACCGAGGGTGCCAAGCTGCTCGGTACCTCCCACCGTCAGGCCCCGGTCAAGAACCTGGTCAAGCGCGTCCAGGACGGCGTGGCCGAGCTGTTCCAGCTGCCGGACGGCTACCAGGTCGTGCTCGGCAACGGCGGCTCGACCGCGTTCTGGGACATCGCGACGTTCGGGTTGATCCGCGAGAAGAGCCAGCACCTGAGCTTTGGTGAGTTCTCCTCGAAGTTCGCGAAGGCCGCCCAGCAGGCGCCGCACCTCGGCGACCCGACCGTCGTCAAGGCCGAGCCCGGCACCCGCCCGGTCGCCGTCGCGGAGGCCGGCGTCGACCTGTACGCGTGGCCGCACAACGAGACGTCCACCGGCGTGATGGCCCCGGTCAAGCGCGTCGAAGGCGCCGACGAGGGCGCGCTGGTCGCGATCGACGCGACGTCCGGCGCCGGCGGCCTGCCGGTCGACATCAACGACGTCGACGCGTACTACTTCGCCCCGCAGAAGTGCTTCGCCTCGGACGGTGGTCTCTGGATCGCCGTGCTCAGCCCGGCGGCGCTCGCCCGGGTCGAGGAGATCACCGCGTCCGGCCGCTGGACCCCCGCGTTCCTGGACCTGGCGACCGCGATCGACAACTCGAGCAAGAACCAGACGTACAACACCCCGTCGCTGGCCACGCTGTTCCTGATGGCGGAGCAGACCGACTGGATCAACGGCCAGGGCGGCCTGGAGTGGAGCGTCGGCCGGACGACCGACTCCAGCAACCGGCTGTACAGGTGGGCCGAGAAGTCGGAGTACGCGACGCCGTACGTCGCCGACGCGGACGCCCGCTCGCTGGTGATCGGCACCATCGACCTCGACGACGCGATCGACGCCGCCGCGGTCGCGAAGACCCTGCGCGCCAACGGGATCGTCGACACGGAGCCGTACCGCAAGCTCGGCCGCAACCAGCTCCGGGTCGCGATGTTCCCGGCCGTCGACCCCGACGACGTCGAGAAGCTCACCCAGGCCATCGACTACGTCGTCGAAAACCTGAAGTAACCACCCGAA
>DASSDE010000451.1:0-3248 GCA_035697365.1 Kribbella sp.
CACCAGCCAGCGGGTCACCACCAGGACGAGCAGGCCGACCGCGACACCGACGCCCAGGCGGATCAGGTTCCGGCGGTTCTCGGCGCTGCGGTTGCGGAACAGCGACGGCGTCTCGTCCTTCGGCTCCGTACCGCGGATCGCGACGATCAGCAGCAGCACCGCACCACCGACCACCGCCCCGCACAGCAGCGCACCCAGAGTTCTGTCGTTCATCGCGCCATCACGCCCAGGTTCCGTGTACGAGCGGCTGGTACCCGAAGTGCTCGAGCTCATCCATGCAGGCGATCGGCGCGTGCGCCGCCGCCCGGCCGTCCGGTCCGGGCGCGAACACCTCGCCGGACAGCACCCGGCCGTCCCAGCCGGTGACCTCGCGGATGCTCTGGATGTACCGGCTGACGCCGCCGCCACGCTGGTAGTCGTTGTGCCGGCGGACGAACACCACGAAGTCGAGCGCCCCCGAGATCAGCATCTGGGTCGCGTCCATCGGCAGCCGTTCGCTGGCCTGGATCGCGTAGGTGCTGATCCGGTTGAACACCTCCATCGAGCTGTTCGAGTGGATCGTCGACAGCGAGCCGTCGTTGCCCTGGCTCATCGCGTTCAGCATCGTGACGATCTCGTCGCCGAGCACCTCACCGACGATCACCCGGGACGGGTTCATCCGCAGCGACCGCCGGACCAGGTCGGCCATCGTCACCTCGCCGACGCCCTCGGAGTTCGGCAGCCGCTCCTCGAACGAGACCACGTTCGGGTGCAGGTCCTTGAACTCGCCCAGGCCGAGCTCCAGCGAGCGCTCGACCGTGATCAGCCGCTCGTGCGGCTGGATCTCGTTGGCGAGCGCGCGCAGCAGCGTGGTCTTCCCGGAGTTCGTCGCGCCCGCGATCATGATGTTCTTCCGCGCCGAGACCGCGGCCCGCAGGAACGAGCCGACGTCGTCGGACATGGTGCCGTTGGCCACCAGGTCGCGCAGGAACACCTTGCCGAGCCGCGCGCGCCGGATCGACACCACAGGCCGGGCGGTCACGCCCATCACCGCGGACAACCGGGAGCCGTCCGGCAGCCGCAGGTCCAGCTGCGGGTTCGCCGAGTCGAACGGGCGGCTGGTGAGCCCGGCGTGCGCCGCGAGCACCTGGATCAGCTCGACCAGCTCGTCGTCGCTCTCGGCCACCGGGCCGGGCGTCTCCTCGCGACCGTCGCCGTACTGGACGAAGACCTGGTCGCAGCCGTTGATGTCGATGTTCTCGACCTCGGGGTCGTCGATCAGCGGCTGCAGCCGGCCGACCCCGAACAGCGCGGAGTGGATCGCGCCGGCGATCTGCGCGTCGTCGTCCGGCGTCGGCGGCGTCCGGCCCTCGGCCAGCTCGTACCGGGCGTGGTCCTCGAGCACCTGCACGATCAGCGACCGGGCGTACTCCCGCTCGTCCTCCGCGCTCATCGGAGGCACGCCGTTCACCTGGTCACGGCGGCGCTGTTCGTTCAGCCGTTCCGCAACCTGCACCCGCAGCCGACGGACCAGCTCCTGATCAGCGCTCATCGATACTCACCCGGCGGAAAGGCCGCGTTCGCCATGTCGAAGTCCTGCGGCGGCGGGGCGCCGACCAGCGAAGCCATCTCCGCGGTGATGGGGGTCGCGGACCGGATCAGCTGGGTCTTCTCGAGACGCCCGTGGCCGCGGCCATCGAAGAACGCCGCGCCGGCGGGGTCGTACGCCAGGTGCCACCGGTGCCGTACCGGCAGCGACATCGCGTCGAGAACGCTCCAGACCTGCTTCACGCCGTCACGCTGCTTGGGGTCGGCAACCACGACGACACCGAGCTGGGCGTCCACGTGGTGCACCAGCGTCGACAGCCGCTCCCGGAGATGCGCCACCGACGAGCCGGTGGCCTCACACACCAGTACGACGAGTCGGGCCGACTGGATGATCGGCAGCTGCGGCGACGACGCGCCGATCCGCCCGCAGTCCGCCAGTACGTCGCTGTACTGCATCTGGTTGAACGTGATGCCGAGCGGATGCCACAGCCCGCCCATGCCGCCCACCTGCTCCGGCGAGCGCACGCCGAGCAGTACGTCCAGACCGCCGTCGAGCTGCTGGCTGTGCGCGAGGATCACCTCGTCGCCGAGGCCCTTACGGCTCGCGGCCGCGAGGCTGACCAGGCCGCGGTCGGAGTTGAGCGCCGCGCCGGCCGGTCCGGTCATCCGGATCGCCACGTCGCTGCCGGCCGGGTCACACTCGGCCAGCAGCACCTGTCGCGGCCAGAGCGCACCGAACACCAGGCTGGCCGTGGTCACCCCCGGCGAGCCCTTCGCGCTCGCCAGTGCCACCAGCGCCATCAGTTGGCCCCGCCGAGTGCGACTTCCGGCGTCGTGCCCGGGGCCTGTTTCGCCACCGAGACGGTCTTGGCCGCCGCAGCCGCCTGGACCTGGTTGACCTTGTCGACGGGGACCAGAACGGTCACGTTCAGCGAACTGTTCGCACTCGTCTTGCTGTCGGTGATCGCACCTGCCGAGGACGTCACCACCGCGGCGGAGACGAGCGTGCTCGCCGACCCGCCTTCGTTGGCGGCCGGGACCCGGTTCACCGAGACGATGTCGCCGACACTCAGCCCGTCGGACGGCGCGTGGCCGGCGTCCAGGCTGAGACCCACCAGGGCGCCGTTCTTCGGGATCGGCTGCTGGCCTTCCTTGGTGAAGTTCGCCGGCGTCACGAACTGGTCCTTGTAGAGCCAGCTCGTGGTGTACCGGCCGACGTACTTGCTCGCCTGGGACCACGGGATCAGGCTCCCGGTGGCGCCGGCCAGGTCACCGCGGGAGAAGTCCTTGGCATCGATCCGGTGCCCCGGTGGCAGCGACTCGACGGAGATCGCCACGAAGTCGGACCGGTTGCCGCTGTTCAGCGCGATCAGCGCGGATCCGGCGGCACCGAGCAGGATCAGGATGACCGCGAGCGCGGCCAGCGCCGGACGGCGTTCCCGGCCGCTCGGGAGGCGGGTCGAGCCGGCACCCGACGATCGGCCCGCGGCCCGGGTCCCTTGGGAAGAACTGCGCGTGGAGGACGAGAGACTCACCCGCCTACCGTAATGGCAGCGAGGTACCACTCGCGCCAGCAGGGCAGCGCCGTCCCACTGCCGTTACCGCGCCGCGACTCGCTGCCGCTCGCGCGGGGTGAGCAGCTGGTTGAAAGTGGCCGGACCGCCGTACAACTGGTCTAGATAGGCATAGAGCGCTCGCAAGCTCAGTCCGAGCTGCCGCTC
>DASSDE010000452.1:0-2035 GCA_035697365.1 Kribbella sp.
GTCGACGCCGTCGTTGTCGTCCTCGGCGAGGACGGTGAACGTCGAGTGCCGGTCAACGAACTCCATCGGCTGCCCGGCGACGAGCCGGACCGCGACACGAGCCTCGCGCACGGCGATCTGATCACCGCCGTGGAGCTGCCGGCGAGCGCGGTCGCCCGTACGTCGACGTACGTCAAGGTGCGCGACCGCGCCTCGTACGCGTTCGCGCTGGTGTCCGCCGCGGTCGGGATCGATCTCGACGAGGGCACCGTGCGAGACGTCCGGATCTCCTGGGGCGGAGTCGCGCACAAGCCCTGGCGGGCGACGAGAGCCGAGGAGGCTCTGCGCGGACAGCGGCTGACGGAGGAGTCCGTGCGCGATGCAGCCGACGCTGAGCTCGCTGATGCCGCATCGACCACCGGTTCCGGCTACAAGGTAGCGATGGTGCGGAACGCGACCGCGCTCGCGTTCCGTCGGCTGGTCCCGGACCTGGAGGTACTGCGATGACGGATCGGCCGGAGGTCCGTCCCGAACCGCTCGCGGCGCAGCTGATGGGCACGGCGCTCGAGCGGGTCGACGCGGCCGAGAAGGTCACCGGCCGGGCGACATACGCCGTCGAGCAGCCGGCCGAGGCCGCTGTCTGGGGATGGCTGGTCCAGTCCACCGTCGCGCGTGGCCAGGTTCGCATCGACGCGGACCCGGCGCTCGAGCATCCCGGTGTCGTCGCGGTCCTGGACCACACCAACGCGCCCAAGCTCGAGGACACGAGCAACGGCGAGCTCGTCGTCCTGCAGGACGACCGGATCGCGTTTCGCGGACAGATCGTCGCAATCGTACTGGCGGAATCGTCCGAGGCCGCTCGCGAGGGAGCGCGCCTGGTCCGAGTTGCGCAGGACGCTGAAGACGCCGAGGTGGAACTGCGGGAGGACAACGCGACCTACCGGCCCGACAAGGTCAACCCGGCGTTCGAGACCGACACCGACGAGGGAGACGTTGATGCGGCCCTGTCCGCGGCGGAGGTCGTGATCGAGCAGACGTACCGAACCGCCTACGAGCACAACAACCCGCTCGAGCCGCACGCAACGGTCGCTCAGTGGCACCGCGACGACCGTGGTGAGAGCCTGACGCTGTACGACTCCACTCAGGGTGTGCACAGCGTCGCGAGTGCGTTGGCTCCGCTCTTCGGACTCGAACCGGACCGGGTGCGGGTGTCGGCCCAGTACGTCGGCGGCGGCTTCGGCAGCAAGGGCGAGCCGCACGCCCACGTGGTCGCCGCGGCGCTCGCCGCGCGGACGACTCAGGGACGACCGGTACGGCTCGCGGTCACCCGGCAGCAGATGTTCGCGCTCACCGGGTACCGGACGGCGACCATCTCCCACATCCGGCTCGGTGCGGATCGTCAGGGACGGCTGACCGCGATCGAGCATCAGGTGCAGGAGCAGACTTCACGGCTCCGGGAGTTCGCGGAGCAAACCGCCGTACCGACCCGGATGATGTACGCCGCGCCGAACCGGCGTACCGGCCATCGACTGGCGGTTCTCGATGTGGCGGTGCCGTCGTGGATGCGCGCGCCCGGTGAGGAGCCGGGCATGTTCGCCGGCGAGGTCGCGATGGACGAGCTCGCCGAAGCCTGCGGCCTGGACCCGATCGAGCTGCGGCGCCGCAACGAACCGGCCGAGGACCCGGACAGCGGTCTGCCCTTCGACAACCGGCGGCTGCTGGAGTGCCTCGACCGCGGGGCCCAGCGGTTCGGCTGGGCGAGTCGTCCGGCAGCGGCCGGCCAGGTCACCGACGGCGAGTGGCAGGTCGGTACCGGTGTCGCGTCCTCGACGTACCCCGCCTACATCCAGGCCGGCAACGCGGCACGGGTCGAGGCGCTGCCGAACGACCGGTACGCGGTCTCGATCGGGTCGGTCGACATCGGCACCGGTGCCCGTACGGTGCTCACCCAGATCGCCGCCGACGCTCTCCAGGTCGGCGCAGCCGAGATCGACCTGCGGATCGCCGACTCTTCGTTGCCGCCGGCAAGCGTGGCGGGAGGTTCGTCCGGGACCAG
>DASSDE010000453.1:0-5179 GCA_035697365.1 Kribbella sp.
GGGGTGCGACGTGGTGGTGCCGAGCTGGCCGGTCACCCACGAGGTTCCGCTGGAGTCGTTTCCGCTCGACGAGTTGGCGGCGCGCAACGACCGGGTGATCACGATGGGCAGTTCGTGGGGTGCTGAGGCGGCGCTGCTGCTCGGTGCGCTCGACCAGCGGGTCGAGTCGGTGGTCGCCTTCGCCCCGAGCGCCTACGTGTGGGGACGGAATCTGGAGGACGGCAGCCAGCGATCGGCGTGGACCTGGCAAGGTGCGCCACTGCCGTTCGTACCGTTCGATCTCGACTGGCGGCCGGACGACAACCCGCCGAGCTACGTCGGGTGCTACCGCCAGAGCCTCAAGGCCGCGACCGAGCAGAGCCGTATCGCCGTGGAGCAGATCCGTGGTGAGGTGCTGCTGATCGCCGGTGGCGACGACAAGGTCTGGCCGGCGGTCGAGTTCGCGGAGGAGATCGTGCGGCGCCGTGGTGACCGCCCGACCCGGCTCGTGACCGTCGCCGAGGCCGGTCATCGCGCGGTGCTGCCGGGCGAGGAGCCGAAGACCGCAGGGGCGCGGATGGCCCGCGGCGGGACCGATCAGGCCGACCGCGAACTCGGTGCCCGCGCGTGGCCCGAGATCCTCCGGCTGCTCGGGGCTGAGGGCGTGTCTCCTCATCGCACGCCCTGAGCGACGTGCGTCGAGTTCACCAGGTTTGACGGGTTCTGGAAGGATTGCGGTATGGGACTGTTCAGCCGACGCACCAGCAGCCAGGACACGGACAATGTTGCCCTCGCCGCGGCCCGGGGCCGGCTGTCCGCGGACGACGTGGATCAGGTGCGGTTCCTGATCACCACCAAGAAGGCCGTGCACGCGGTCAAGCTCATCCGGGACCGTACCGGCCTCGACCTGAAGCAGTCGAAGGAGCTGGTCGACGACATCCGCCTCGGCCGCTACGTGCCACCGACGACCGGGACGCCGCTGGTCCGCCGCCCGGGCACCAACCTGGCCGAGCGCACCCGCGCCCTCAAGGCTGCCGGTGAGCTCCACCAGGCGACCGCCCTGGTCGTCTCCGAGACCGGCATGACCGAGGCCGAGGCAGGCCTGTTCGTCGGCGCCCTCCGCGCCCAGTCCCAGGACACCGACTAGCTGTCGTGCCTAGGACGGGCTCCACTCCGGATCGCGGCCGAACGCGGCGAGCAGGGCATCGCCGGACTCGGTGAACCCGTCGAGCCGGGCGCCGATCATCCCGGCCGACCGGTAGAGCTCCTCGCGTTCGCCGAACCACGTCCCGACCTCGTCCACCAACTCCGGCTCCAGCCGCGGCGGTACGCCGATCGCGACCGCCAGGTCCCACCCGTGGATCAAGTGATCCGCGGCCAGTTGGCGCAGGTACTCTTGCGGATCCTCGTCGCCGTACGACAGATGCACCTTGTCGACGCTCAGCGTCGCCGCGACGGCCGCCTCCCGGGCCGCGGACGCCGCCGCGCGGTACGGATCGTCCCCGAGCAGATCACCGTCGAGCGTCTTGCCGACCTCGGCGATCGTCCAGCCTTTCATCAGCGGTACCGTCCAGCGTTCCTCGCCGACCACGTGGTTCACCAGCGCGCGGACGTCCCAGTCCGCGCACGGCGTCGGCTCCGACCACTGGCCGGGCGCCACCTGCGCGACCAGCTCCGCGAAGTTCGCGACCGTACGGTTGTGCAGCTCCACGACTTCCATCGCTCCCCACCCCCAAGCGTCAGCGTCCGCCCGGGACGGCGGGGACGTCAACGGCCGAGTTGGAGTTGCTCCGCCGCCTCGTGCGCGTGGTGCGACGCGGTCAGGTCGCCGGTCGCGGCGAGCAGGTTGCCGTGGTGCCGGTAGCAGGACCCGGCCAGGTCCTTCATGGTCTCGTTGTCGTCGGCGTACGGGATCAGCGCGGTCGCCACCTCCGCACACCAGCCGCCGAGGTCGAGCGCGATGTCGGTCCGGCCGGCCTGGAGGTACGCCTCCGACACGTCGAGCAGCAGCTGCGCCCAGATCGGTACGTACGTCGCGGTCTGGAAGCGCATCCGGTGCGACTCGCGTTCGGACGAGATCGCGAACAGGTAGTGCGCCTCGAGGCCGAGGGTGAGCGCGGTGGCACCGTCCTGCGTCAGCAGCGGTCGCACCAGCTCCGCCAGCTCGGTCGCGCGCTGGGCCGCCGACTCCGGATCGGTCCGGCCGGACACGGTGGCCAGGGTCATGCCGGGTGCGGGCTCGCTCAGCGCCACCAGCCGGTGGTACTGCTCGAACGGCCCGAGCTTGACCTCCGCGTTCTCGAGCGCGGCGACCAGCGTCGGTGGCAGGCCGCGGTCGAGCTCCTCGACCACGCGGGCCGCGGTCTCCGGGTCTGTGTCGTACGCCGTCCGCAGGCACGCCTCGCCCTCGAGCCGCCCGACGCTGCCGAGGTGCTTGCCCTTCCGGACCAGGGCAGCGACCAGCGTACGCATATCCGTCGCGGAGTCGGAATCGGCGAGCGTGTCGGCAGTGGTCAGCCCGATCTCGTCCGCCTCGAGCGCGAGGTCCATCCGCCCCTCGGCCGCGTGGACGTCGGCGGACACCGCGGTCGCCGTACACAGATAGCGGGCGTACGAGAGCGATTGCGGGCTCTCGTTGATCTGGTCGGCGAGCTGCAGGAACAGCTGGGTCGCGGCATCCGCGGACGCGACCGCCAGTGCCGGGTCGCCGTACCGCCGCAGGATCAGCGCGTTCATCGCAAGGACCCGGGCGAAGTCCGGCTGGTGCTTCAGCCCGTCCTCGCCGCCGACGAGTTGGCCGTACGCGATCACCGCGCCGTCCATCTCCAGTACGGCGGTGGCGCCGTGGCCGCGATGCGCCTGGGTCATCGCGCGCCGGGCGCGGACGTCCGCGAGGAAGCAGGTCGCGTCGAGGACACCGGCATCCTGGAGTTCGGTGTAGCCGAGTTGCGCCTCGTGCAGCGCGGCCAGCGCCTCCTCGTGCCGGCCGGACGCGTTCAGCGAGCCGGCCAGCTCGTACTGGGTCGCGGCCATCAGGTGCTTGGCCTCGTAATGGTTCGGGCGTGCCTCGGCGCGCTCCCTGGCCAGCTCGATGACCCGTTGCTGGAACGGCCCCGCCTCGTCGGCCCGGCCTTCCTCGATCAGCACCTGGGCGGTCTGCAGCGCCTCACCGAGCTCGTCCTCAGGAGGCGTCCAGAGCCCCCCGCTGTCCACCATCTGTACAGTCCACCCCTTCGCAGGCTTCAGCCGCTCAGCTTAACCATCCTCTGATACTGACACTGACTATTACCGGCAGGTAGCCTTCAGTTATGAGTGAGCAGACGTCGATTCCCGCGGATCCTGAGCTCGATCCGACCGCGTCGTATGCCACCGACCAGTCGGTGATCCGGCGGTTGGCGGGGTTGTTGCGCGCCACGTCCGGCACGCGGACGTCGTACGCGCCGGCCACCGGGCAGCCGATCGCGGACCTGCCGACCTCGAGTGCGGACGACGTGACTGCCGCGGTCCGAACCGCGCGGAAGACCCAGCAGACCTGGCGGCGGGTGCCGCTCGCCGAGCGTGCCGCGATCCTGCTGCGGTACCACGACCTGGTCCTGGACCACCGGCACGAGCTGGTCGACCTGATCATCCGCGAGTCCGGCAAGGCGCGGAAGCAGGCGTTCGAGGAGCTGGCGCACGTCGCGCTGACGGCCCGGTACTACGGCCGCAAGGCGTTCGAGCTGCTCGAGCCGCAGCGCAAGCTCGGGATCTTCCCGCTGCTCACCCGCGCCGAGGAACGCTTCGTCCCGAAGGGCGTCGTCGGCATCATCTCGCCGTGGAACTACCCGCTGACGATGGCGATCTCGGACGGCCTGCCGGCGATCCTGGCCGGCAACACGGTCGTCCACAAACCCGACAGCCAGACCCCGCTGACCGCGCTCCGCGCCATCGAGCTGCTGTACGAGGCGGGTCTGCCGCGCGAAGCCTGGCTCGCGGTGAACGGCGACGGCCCGACCGTCGGCGGCGCGCTGATCCAGAGCGCCGACTACATCTGCTTCACCGGCTCGACCAAGACCGGCCGCCTGGTCGCGAAGCAGTGCGGCGAGCGGCTGATCGGCTGCAGCCTCGAGCTCGGCGGCAAGAACCCGATGCTGGTACTGCGGGACGCCGACCTCAACCGCGCCGCCGAAGGCGCCGTCCGCGCCTGCTTCGCGAACGCGGGCCAGCTCTGCGTCTCGATGGAGCGCCTGTACGTCGCCGACCAGGTGTACGACGCGTTCGTCACCGCGTTCGTGGACCGGGTCAAGAACCTGCGGCTGTCCGCGGGCACCGGCTGGGACGTCGACATGGGCTCGCTGATCTCCCAGGCGCAGCTCGAAACGGTCACCCGGCACGTCGAGGACGCCCGCGAGCAGGGCGCCACCGTACTGACCGGCGGGAAGGCGCGTCCGGACATCGGCCCGCTGTTCTACGAGCCGACTGTGCTGTCCGGGGTCACGCCGGCGATGGAGTGCTTCGACAACGAGACGTTCGGACCAGTGGTCTCGATCTACCGGTTCTCCGACGAGTCCGAGGCGATCCAGCGCGCGAACGAGGGCGAGTACGGCCTGAACGCGAGCGTCTGGACCCGGGACGGTCGCCGCGGCCGCGCGGTCGCCGCGCAGCTGATGGCCGGCACCGTCAACGTCAACGAGGGGTACGGCGCGACGTTCGGCTCGATCGACACTCCGATGGGCGGCATGCGCTCGTCCGGCCTCGGCCGTCGCCAGGGCGTCGAGGGCATCCGCCGGTACGTCGAACCGCAGGCGATCGCCACCCAGCGGGTGATCCCGATCGCCGCGTCGCACGGCCTCTCCGACGAGAAGTTCGCCGAGCTGATGACAGGAGCGTTGCGGGTCCTCAAGAAGATCGGCCGCCCATGACTGTGTTGGGAGGCCCCATGACGAGTTTTGACTACGACGTGGTGGTCATCGGGTCCGGCTTCGGTGGGTCGGTGTCGGCGCTGCGGTTGACCGAGAAGGGGTATCGGGTCGCGGTCCTCGAGGCGGGGGCGCGGTTCGAGGATGCCGGGTTCGCGAAGAACTCGTGGGACACCAAGCGGTTTCTGTTCGCGCCTCGCCTGGGCATGTACGGCATCCAGCGGATCAGCGCGTTGCGGGACGTGATCATCCTGTCCGGCGCCGGGGTCGGCGGCGGCAGTCTGGTGTACGCGAACACGCTG
>DASSDE010000454.1:0-2480 GCA_035697365.1 Kribbella sp.
ACTGGTCCTGCGGGATCTCGAGGGGATGGACGAACAGACAGCGGCCGCGGTGCTCGAGGTTCCGGCCGGTACGGCGAAGTCGCGGCTGCACCGGGCGCGGGCGAGCTTCCGGAAGGCATGGAGGTCATGAAATGGAGATCATGAACTGGCCACAGGCCGAGTTGACCGACGTCGAACGGTTCCGTGCTCTCGCGGCCGGCGTACCGGGTGCGGCCGTCACCGAACGCGTGCTGCCGTACGAAGCCGGCCAGGTGAAGACCGCGGTCTCCGACCTGGACACGTTCGCACACGTCCACGCGGACCTCGTTTCGGCAACCCTGGTGGAGCAGGAAGGCGACCACGTCGTCGTACTGGCCAAGGGTGCGAGAGGACAGCGGGCGCGACTCGTGGGGCAGTTCCGGCCCGGGTGGTGCTGGCTGCAGAGCCGCTTCCTGATCATCGGGATGGCGGTGGCGGCCGAGCCGGCTGGTGGTACGCGGGTCGCTCTGACTGGTGGGATCCGGGTGCCGGGCCGTGCGGCGATCGTGCCGATCAGGGTGCGTCAGGAGAGCCGTAAAACGCTCGACCGGCTGGAGGAGTTGCTCAGGGCGTGAGTACGCCGGTTGGCAGCGCGGCCAGCAGTGCGTCCGCGTGCCGTCGGTACCCGAGGTTGTTCGGGTGGAACGCGTCCGGCGCGAGCATGCCGCGCCACGGCGGCCGTGCGTACCGCGACACCTCGGCGACGGGCAGCCCGCGGGACGTGGCGGTGTTGCTGATCAGCTGGTTGATGCCGGACACGTACGGGCTGACGGCGCCACCCACGCGCCAGAGCCGGTCCGGAACGGTCAGGTCCATGACGACGGAGGACGTGGGCAGTCGATCGATCACCTGACGCAGGTGGTCGCGGAAGCGCTTCGGTGGCGTGGCCAGGATGTCGTTGTTGCCGATCCCGCAGGTGACGAGTGCGGGTGCGAGACCGTCCAGCAACGGCAGTTGGTCCGCCAGCACGTGCTTTGTCTGCGCACCGGAGCGGGAGAGGTTCAGGACTCGCCACGGCGTTCCTTTGCGACGTAGCGCGTTCAGCACCTGCCCGACGTACCCGTGGAGTGGTGATGACGCGCCCAGCCCCTGTGCGGTCGAGTCACCCAGGACGACCCACAGCGGCCCGTCGCCGGACAAAGCGGTCTGGTTCTGCCGGGTCCAGTAGTCCGCGTACGTGCGTGCCTGTACGTCGACGTACGCGACGCCGTCCACCCAGCGCTGGATCGCGAGGCGGGAACTGGTCCGCTCGGCCTCGCCCCAGTGCATGATCGCGCGGTGCAACGCCCCGATGGGTGTGGTCAACGTCGGTCCCCCAGAGATGAACAGCAGGTGACCGACGAATGTACAAGCGGAAGGTTAACAACCCCCTTGATGATTCAGAGTGCGCGGAGCAGCACCAAGCAGCGTGGTCCGAGTGGGACCGTCGCACCCGCCTCCACCTCGGTCACCATGCTGTTGCTGGTGTCCAGCACCACCTCGTACGCCGGCGCCCAGGACGCGTCCGGTACGACGACGTTGCGGGTCTCCGGCGTCGCGTTGAGCGCGAGCAGGAACGAACTGTCGGTGAGCGCGTTGCCCTCCGCGTCGGTAGCGCGCAACGCGTCGCCGCGCAGGAACATCCCGATCGTCCGCAGGTTCCCGTCGAACCAGTCCGCGTCGGTCATCTCGCCACCGTGCGGCGCGATCCACGACAGGTCCTTACGGCCGCCGGGAACGACCGGTTGCCCGGAGAAGTAGTGCCACTGCCGCAGGGCGGGATGCGCGGCCCGCAAGGCCAGGAGCTTCTTGGTGAGCTCCAGGTGATCTGACCAGGCAGCCGGCAACGACCAGTCGAACCAGGAGATCTCACTGTCCTGGCAGTACGCGTTGTTGTTGCCGTCCTGCGTCCGGCCGCACTCGTCCCCGGCGGTGAGCATCGGGACACCGGTGGACAGGATCAGCGTCGACATCAGGTTCGCCATCTGACGCTTGCGCAAGGCAACCACACCGGCGTCGCCGGTCTCGCCCTCGGCGCCGCAGTTCCACGAGCGGTTGTCGTCCGTACCGTCGCGGTTGTCCTCGTGGTTCGCCTCGTTGTGCTTGTGGTCGTAGCTGACCAGGTCGCGCAGCGTGAACCCGTCGTGCGCGGTGATGAAGTTGATCGACGCGTACGGATAGCGCCCGTCGTCGCCGTACAGGTCGCTGGACCCCGACAGCCGGTACGCGAGGTCCTTCACACCGTCGGACGTGTTCCGCCAGACGTCGCGAACGCTGTCGCGGAACTTCCCGTTCCACTCCGACCACGGCGTGCCGAAGTTGCCGACCTGGTAGCCGAACGGGCCGACGTCCCACGGCTCCGCAATCAGCTTCACGCGGCCGAGCACCGGGTCCGCCGCGACCTCGGCGAGGAACGGGTGGTCCGGGATGTCCACCTCGTGCCGCTCGTTGCGGACCAGCGTCACCGCCAGGTCGAACCGGAA
>DASSDE010000455.1:0-6706 GCA_035697365.1 Kribbella sp.
CGTACTGACAACTTCACAACCGCCCCAGAAGTTCCGGGAACTCTTCCGATCGCTGCTTCGTACTCAAGGGTTGGGGGCACAAGGCAATCGAATCCATCAGGAGAGACGCGTGGCACCGACACGGCACCGGCCGTGGCTGATTCGGTACGTCGTTCTGCTCGGCGTACTGGCCGTCACCGTACCGCTCGTCGCGACCGCGGTCATGGGACCGGACAGCTATCTGCGGATCGCCCGTGACGACCCTGGGCGCCTGACCGGTCTGATCGCCACTTTCGTGCGCGCTGTGGCAGATCTCTCGTCGCTCGTCACGGTGGGCGCTCTGGTCTCGGCGCTGGTCGCGGGCAAGCTCAGGCCGGTTCAAGACGCGGCCGCCCGTCGCCAACTCGACGTGGCCGAGTGGTTCGAACCCATCGTCGTACGTCGTGCCGCGGCCTGCTGGGTGATCAGCTCCGGGCTGCTCATCGCCCTCGATTCGGCCGATTCGAACGGCTACGCGCTCGGCCGGATCGTCGACCCGCAGGTGTTGTGGTTCGCGATGTTCTCCGGCGACGCGGGACGGTCCTGGATGGTCACCTTCGTCGCGGCGATCGTCGTGCTGGTGACGAGCGTGCTGAGCGTCCGCTGGATCGGGTACGCCGTCGCGCTCTGGGCGGCCCTCGTGGGTTCGCTGGCTCCGGTGGTGGTCGGGCAGATCCTGGTCGGGCCGCGGCACGACTTCGGCAGCGACGCCGGCATCTACCAGACGATCGCGGGTCAGATCCTCCTCGGCGTGGTCGTCGTCCAGACGCTCCGCGTCGCCACGGGACGCCGGCTGCGAGTGCTCGACCGGGTGCATTGGCGCAGTACGTCGACGGTGCTGCTTGCCGTACTGGTGGTCACCGAGGGCGTACTGCTCTGGTTCAAACTCGCCGGCTCGTCGCCGTTCGCCAACCCGACCGGGTGGCTGAGCCTGACGCAACTCGTGGCGCTCGGTCTGCTCGGTGTCGGCCTGATCGCAGTACACCGTGGCAGGATCACGCCAGGCGTCGGCCTCATGGCCGGCGGGACCGCCGGCTTCCTCGCGGCCGGCCTCGCGATGACGCGGATCCCGCCGCCGCAGTTCTTCGTCCCGACGTCGATCAGCCAGATCTTCTTCGGCTTCGACCTGCGGGTCCCACCGGGACTCGCTTCGCTGGCCGGGCACTGGCGGCCCAATCTGCTGTTCGCCGTCGCTGCGGCAGTGGCGGTCGCCAGCTACCTGGCAGGTGTCCGTCGGCTGGCGAGTAGAGGTGAGCGGTGGCCGGTCGGCCGGACGATCGCCTGGGTGCTCGGCTGGCTGGTGATCGTCGTCGTGACCAGCTCCGGCCTCGGCAAGTACTCCGGCGCCGATTTCGCCGTGCACATGGCGGTGCACATGTCCTTGAGCATGGTGGCGCCGATCCCCCTCGTTCTCGGTGGCCCGATCACGCTCGCACTGCGTGCCCTGCCGGCCGCGGCCAAGGACGCACAGCCCGGACCGCACGAGTGGGTGCTCGCCGTTCTGCATTCACGTCCGTTGCAGGCGCTGTACCATCCGCTGTTCGTGTTCGCCGTCTACATCGGTTCGTACTACGTGCTGTACCTGACGAACGCGTTCGGGACGCTGATGCGATTCCATTGGGCCCACCAACTGATGAACGTGCATTTCCTCGTCGTCGGCTGTCTGTACTTCGGTCTCGTGATCGGCGTCGATCGCACACCGCATCAGCTGCCCTCGCTGGCGAAGCTCGCGGTGCTGCTGGGCGCGATGCCGTTCCACGCGTTCTTCGGGGTGATCCTGATGTCCGACGGCGCGATCATCGGCGACTCGTTCTACCAGCACCTCGAGATGCCCTGGAAGCCGGACCTGACCGCGACCCAGCACGTCGCCGGCGGCATCGCCTGGGCCGGCAGCGAGGTCCCGCTGCTGATCGTCGTCGTGGTCCTGGCGCTGCAATGGGCGATCCAGGACGGCCGGGCCGCGCGCCGCATCGACCGGCACCTGGACAACGGCCTCGACGACTCGTACGACTCCTACAACGCGATGCTCGAGCGGCTGGCCCGGCGTACCGAGACCACCAAGGAGCACCGGTGACCCTGACCGAACAGGAACCGCAGACCGCCACGGTCGAGCTCCTCGTCGGCGGCATGACCTGCGCCGCCTGCGCCAACCGCGTCGAGCGCGCTCTGAACAAGCTCGACGGTGTCACCGCCAGCGTGAACTACGCCACCGAGCGAGCCATCGTCACCGGCTCCGGTGCGGACCTCACCGACCGTGCGACGACGGCGGTCGACCGCGCCGGGTACCAGGCGACGATCCGCGATCCCGAGACCGGCGACGAACTCGCCGAGCAACTGTCGGCTCGTCGCATCACCGCGCTCCGGCGCCGCCTCGTGGTCGCGACCCTGCTCGCGATCCCATTGATGGACGCGACGATCGTGCTGGGCGCCTTGCCGTCCCTGCGCTTTCCCGGCTGGGATCTGATCTGCCTGCTGGTGGCACTGCCGATCGTGACCTGGGCGGCGTACCCGTTCCACCGGGCGACCGTCCGCAACCTGCGGCACCGCGCGGTCAGCATGGACACGCTCGTGTCGCTCGGCATCGCGGTCTCCTTCGGCTGGGCCGCGGTCGCGGTGGTGTGGCCCGGCAGCGCGAGTTCGGCATCCGGGTTCGGATCGATCCCGCTCGACACCGACAGTCTGTACCTCGACGTCGCGGCCGGGATGACTGTGTTCCAGCTCGCCGGGCGCTACTTCGAGACCCGGTCACGCCGGCGCGCGGCCGACGTCTTCGGCGCTCTCAGCCGGCTCGCCACACCGGTCGCCCGTGTCCTGCGGGACGGCGACGAGATCGACGTACCGACCGGAGAGGTGATCAAGGGCGACACGGTCGTCGTCCGGGCCGGCGAGATCATCCCGGTGGACGCGACGGTGCTCGACGGGACGGCTGCCGTCGACACCAGCGTGGTCACCGGTGAGCCGGTGCCGCGGACGGTCGGCCAAGGCGATCAGGTCGTGGGTGGCACCATCAGTACGGACGGACGGCTCGTCCTGACGGCGACGGCGGTCGGGGTCCATACCCAGCTCGCGCAGATGGCCGCAATCGCCGAGCAGGCGCAGGAACGCAAGGCACGCATCCAGCACACGGTCGATCGGATCATCGTCTGGTTCGTACCGTCCGTGATCGCGCTGGCCGTCGCCGTTGCGGCAGGCTGGGCGCTCAGCGGGGCGTCCGTCACCCAGGCGGTCGGCACCGGGATCTCAGTACTGGTCATCGCGTGCCCCTGCGCACTCGGGCTCGCCACCCCGACCGCTCTGATGGTGGGGATCGGCCGGGGCGCGACGCTCGGCATCCTGATCAAGGGCCAGGACGCGCTCGAGGCGAGCGGGGTGATCGACACCATCGTGCTCGACAAGACCGGCACGCTGACCACCGGTGAGCTGGCGATCGACGACCTCCGACTGACCGCCGACCTCGACCGGGCCGATGTTCTCGCGTACGCGGTGTCTGTCGAGCACGGCTCCGAGCACCCGATCGCCCGAGCGGTCGAACGGGTCGCGACGGCGGAGGGCGTGGCTGGGCGGCCGGTCGCCGACTTCGCCGTGCACCCGGGACGCGGCGCCACCGGACAGGTCGACGGGCATCACGTTGCCGTCGGCACCGGCGCCTTGCTGCTCGCCGAAGGAGTCCCCGACGGCGAGATCCTTGCCGGCAGCAATGACCGGCAGGCGTCGGTGGTTCACCTTGCGGTCGACGGCCGGCTGGTCGCGACGTTCGGGCTGACCGACAGTCTTCGTCCGACAGCCGCCGGAGCGGTCGAGGCGCTGCATCGCGAAGGTCTGCGGACGATCCTGCTCACCGGTGACTCCGAACCCGCCGCGCGGCTGGTCGCGCAGGAGCTCGGCATCGACGACGTACGCGCCGACGTGCTGCCCGCGGACAAGGCCGCTGTCATCGCGCGGCTGCAGGCCGACGGGCACCGGGTCGCGATGGTCGGCGACGGCATCAACGACGCGGCTGCGCTCGCGACCGCCGATCTCGGACTCGCGGTCGTCACCGGGACCGACATCGCCCTGAAGTCCGCCGACATCGTGCTCGTGCGCGAGGATCTCGGCGCGGTCCCGGATGCGATCGGGCTCGCCCGGCGGACCCGCCGGACGATCCACCGCAACCTGATCTGGGCGTTCGCCTACAACCTCGCGGCCGTGCCGATCGCTGCCGCGGGGCTGCTCAACCCGCTGGTCGCGTCCGCGGCGATGTCGTTGTCGTCGTTGTTCGTCACGTACAACAGCCTCCGGCTGCGGAACTTCGGCCGCACGCCGGACCTGGAGCCCTGATCCGCCCCGGTCCCGCACCGATCATCGTGGACACGCGGCGCAGGCCACGCCGTACCGCGATTGCGGGGAGAATGGTTGGTGCCGGTGGAGCGCGGCCTCGGAGTGGTTCTCGTGTCAGCGGGAGGTACGGCGTGGGTGCACCGGACGGCCGATCCCACCGGGCCGCGGCGCAGACGCGGCCGGACACGGCGCCGGACCTGATCGTGCCGCGGTACGACCGGGTCGCGGCGGCAGGCATCCTCGCGCGCGTCGCCGGACAGTTCGATGCGTCGCCTGCAGTCCGGCACTTCCCGCCTGCGTTCCACGTCGAGCCCGAGCTGACACCGCTGACGCCCGCCCCCGACAGCCACCTGACGTCGGCGCAACTCAAGTACCTGGCCGCACGCCTGCAGCCGTGCGAACCGCACCAGGTCACCAGCGCGACCCACCGCCTCACCTGGCACGACAGCAACGGCACGGCCAACGTCGCCCATTGCGGGCCCGACGGCCCACTAGTTGCGGTGGTCGCCCGCGAGACCGTCCTCGTACTGCGCCGCGCCCTCGCCGCCGACGCACAAGTTCACCGCCGAGCCGCCGCGCTCTCCCCCGACGACCAGGCCGTGATGGCCGCGACAACGACTGACCAAGACCCGGTCGAGATCCTGAACGTCGGCTTCGAGACAACCGCTCGCGCCCTGGTCCAGCACTCTTGGCTCGACACCCGACGTACTCCCGTGGAGCTCGCCCGTGAACTGCGCAACTCCGGCCTCTTCACGGTCGTCGCGAACACCTGGTTCTGGGGACTGCAGTCCGAGACGTACCGCCGGGGCATGATCCCCGCTGCCCTCGAGGACCGCCCCGACGGCGGGCTCGCGTACTCGGCCGCCACCCGAATCACGCTGCGGGCCCTGAAGGACGCCGCGGTCGCGCGACCAGATCACGACCCCGGCGTCGCCCGCCAGTACGGACCGTTGGCGTACGGCGAAGTGCCGCGCTGCCTGGCCAACGTGCCGATCACGACGACCGGCGAGCGATCCACTCTGCTCGTCCCGGTCGTCGCCCTCTTCGTCGAGACGTACGTCCGCCTGCTCGACGTCGTCCGTGTCTCCGGCAGTCCCGATCCTCAGGAGGAACCCAGCGTGTCCGAGGTGTTCGAAGTCCCCGACATGACCTGCTCGCACTGCACGAACACGATCACCGGCGTCCTCGAGTCGCACGGCGCGACCGTCGCCGGCATCGACCTCGACTCGAAACAGGTCACCGCCGGCTTCCCGTCCGACGAGGCCCGCGAACAAGCCTTCGAAGCCATCCGCGACGAGGGCTACACGGTCGTCCCGCCCGCCACCTCCTGAGGCCGACGTATCGATCGGCGCATCGACAGCAGCCGGCAGCTCAGGTAGATGATGAAGGAGATGCTGGTGATGTACGGGCTGATCGGCACCGAACTGCCGGCGGCGAGCAGGATGCCGCCGACAGCGGCGAGCACGGCGAAGACCGTGCTGAGCAGCGGGACCACGATCGGCGACGACGAGACCCGGAGCGCCGCGGCGGCGGGTGTCACGAGGAGCGAGAGTACGAGGAGCGCTCCGACGATCTGTACCGAGACCGCCACCGCGAGTCCGAGCAGGATCATGAAGACGATCGACAACAACCCGACCGGAACGCCACGGGCCGCGGCGACATCCGCGTCCGTGCTGGCGAACAACAGCGGCCGCCAGACCAGCACGAGCCCGACGGCGACGACGGCCGAGATGACGATCAACGACTTGATCTGCGGATCGTCGATCGCCACGATCTGCCCGGTGAGCAGGCCGAACTTGTTTGCCGCGCGCCCGTGATACAGGCCAAGGCAGAGGATCCCGAGCCCGAGCCCGAACGGCATCAGCACCGCGGTCACCGAGTTCCGATCGCGCGCCCGGGCACCGAGGACGCCGATCAGCAGCGCTGCGATCAAAGACCCGGCGAGTGCTCCGGTGACGACGCTGACGCCGAACAGCAGGCCGGCCGCGGCGCCGGCGAAGGACAGCTCGCTGACGCCGTGCACCGCGAACGCCATGTCCCGCATCATCACGAACACCCCGATCAGACCGCCGACGATGCCGAGGACGACACAGGCGATGATCGAGTTCTTCAGCAGCGGGAGGAGTTGCCCGTACCCGGAGAAGTTGAAGATCTCCGACCAGACGAGGCTGTCCAGGCCGATCATCGGCTTCCCGCCGTTTCTGGGTGGTGGTACGGGTCGTGGTCCGGAACGCCCGCGACCAGGATCCGGCCGTTGTGCCGGATCACCTCGACCGGCGCGTCGAAGAGCTCGCTGAGTACGTCGGTCGTCATCACCTCGTCGGGCGCCCCGATCCGGAACCGGTGGTTCGCGATGTAGAGCACCCGGTCG
>DASSDE010000456.1:0-2876 GCA_035697365.1 Kribbella sp.
TACGTCGACAGGCAGCCCGGCGAACGCGATGCGGTCGATGAGCTCGCTGAGCCGCGTCAGACTCGGCTGCGGGGACAGGTCCTCGTCTGGATCACCGTCGGCCTTCGGTGCGAGTACGCCGAGCAGGTGGCGCAGCTCAGCCATCGTGTCGCGGCCGGCGGCCTCTACAGCGAGCAGGGCCGCTTCTGCGTCCTCCAAAGAGGTACCCAGCACCTGCCGGGCTGCCCCGGTCTGGATGACCATCACGCTGACGTTGTGGCTCACGATGTCGTGCAGATCGTGCGCTATCCGCGCCCGCTCCGCGTCGACAGCGTTGCGGGCGGCTGTCTCGCGTTCCCGCTCCAGCAACCACCCCCGCTCCTCCAGCGCCCGCGTGTGGGCACGCCGCCCCCGTACGTAGGCAAACGTCAGCACCACGGCCACAACGGCCAGCGCAGCGACGAGCAACCACATCACGAGATCCACTGTCCCAAACGCGTTCGACACACCGCATCACCCGCCAGGTCCAGGCCGTACATCTCCAGGATGACAGTCCGCGCACATTACCCCGCCAGGCTGACGCCAGCACCCAACAAGCAGCCCTAGCGTGAGCAGCATGACGGAGGACAACGCGGTCGTACAGCTCACCGCAGTACGCAAGGAGTACGGCGAATCGACAGCCCTTGACGGGGTGTCGCTGGAGATCCACGCCGGTGAGGCGGTCGCCGTGATGGGACCGTCCGGCAGCGGCAAGTCGACGCTGCTCAGCATGGTCGCCGGCCTGGACCGGCCGACCTCGGGCTCGGTCGTGGTGCACGGCGACGACCTGGGAACGCTGGACGAGAAGGGGCTCGCCCTGTTCCGGCGGCGCCGGATCGGGATGATCTTCCAGTTCTTCAACTTGCTGGACGACCTGTCCGCGCTCGACAACGTCGCGCTGGCCGCGCAGCTCACCGGTACGTCGGCCGCGCACGCCCGAAAGCGTGCGCTCGAGCTGTTCGACGAGCTGGGCATCGCGGGTCGCCGCAACACGTACCCGGCACAGCTGAGCGGTGGTGAACGGCAACGCGTCGCCGTCGCCCGTGCCTTGATGAACCGGCCCGCGGTACTCCTCGCCGACGAGCCGACCGGCGCACTCGACACCCGTGCGGGCGAACAGGTGATGGACCTGTTGCTCGACCTCAACCAGATCGGCCAGACGCTGTTGCTGGTGACACATGACCAGCAACTGGCAACGCGCTGCGCCAGCAGGGTCATTGAGTTCGTCGACGGGCAGATTGCCGGCGAGCGGAGTCTGGAGCGTACGTCGTGAGCGCCGTCTGGCCCGTTGCAAGGGCAGCCGTACGGCGGCGCCGTGTGCAGACCCTGGTGATCGGTGTGGTCGTCCTGCTGTCTACGACGATGATTGTGGTCGCTCTGGGCCTACTGGCTGCGTCAAGCGGCCCGTTCGACCAGGCCTACGCGAAGCAGAGCGGTGCGCAGCTGACTGCGTCGTACGACCGCAGCAAGGTCACCGACACGCAACTGACAGCGGCGGCGCGCAGTGCGGCCGCTGTTGCCGGACCGTTCGCGACGGCGGCGCTGGAGCTCAGCCCGAACCAGATGGCCGACTCGCTGCTGACAGTGGGCCGTGCTGATCCGGGTGGCTCCGTAGACCGGCTCAACGTGTGGCAGGGGCGCTGGGCAACCAAGACGGGCGAGATCGTCCTCAACCGGAACCCGACCGACTCCGGCGGCCGCGGGGCGCCCAAGCTGAACGGGACCCTGTCGGCGGGCGGCCAGACGTTCACCATCGTCGGGTTCGCGTTCAGCGTGAGTCAGTCCGGCGACGCGTGGGTCACCCCCGAGCAGATGAACGCTCTGCATCCGACGGCGACTCAGATGCTCTATCGGTTCACCCACGCGGCTACCAACGCAGAGGTGACGGCAGGGCAGCAGGCGGTCACCTCAGCCGTACCGGCCAACGCCTTGCTCGGTACGCAGTCCTACCTGGCCCTGCGAGCACAGGCTGCCGGTGAACCGAACACCTTCGTGCCGTTCCTGATGGTCTTCGGGTGGCTGGGGCTCGCGGTGGCCGTACTGATCGTGGCCAACGTCGTGAGTGGTGCTGTGGTCGCAGGGTTCAAACACATCGGCGTACTGAAGTCACTGGGCTTCACGCCGACACAGGTCATGGCTGTGTACCTCGGGATGGTGTCGATCCCGGCTGTCGTGGGATGCGCCGTCGGCGTTGTCTTAGGCAACGTACTCGCCACATCCCTGCTCACACGGGCTTTTGAGAACTACGGCACCGGCGGGACGCACGCACCGGTCTGGGTGGACGTGGCCGCTCTGCTCGGCGTACCTGCCCTGGTGGCTCTGTCCGCACTCCTGCCGGCGCTACGGGCACGCAGTCTGTCAGCAGCACAGGCGATCAGTGCAGGCAGCGCACCGCGAGCTGGTAGAGGGCTACGGGTGCAGCGGTGGCTGAGTGGTACCCGGCTGCCACGGCCGATCAGTCTTGGTCTGGGGATGCCGTTTGCCCGTCCTGGTCGTACTGCGTTGACCCTGGCTGCTGTAGTACTCGGCGTCACCAGCGTGACGTTGGCAGTGGGTCTGGGAAAGTCCCTGATGACCTACCAGACCGCGGCGAGCCGTGTGGGTGCTGTAGACCTGACGATCTTCGCCGGGCCGACCGGCGCGGACGCCAGCGAACCGGAGGCACCGCCAGGGGCAAAGCTGACCGACGCTGAGGACGAGGCGGCGGTGAGATCCGCACCGGGTGTCACCTCCGTCGCCGCGAGCACGGTACTCGGGATGCGGCTGACCGGCACCCAGTCGGACGTCAGAGTGTCGTTCTACCGCGGTGACTTCGAGCAGCTCGGGTACCGGATGCTGGAGGGACGCTGGTTCGACGG
>DASSDE010000457.1:0-4680 GCA_035697365.1 Kribbella sp.
GAGAACTCGCGCGCGACGTTCTCGGCGCCTGACAGCGCGGACATTCGGGAGCCGTACGCCGCCGCCCCCGGATCGCCGCGGACGACGACCTCCGGATCGAGCACCTCGAGCAGCGCCGCGAAATCAGCCTCCCGCGCGGCGGTGAGGAAAGCGCTGACGACCGCCTTCTGACGGACGACATCGACGGCGGTCGGTTCCGGCGTGCCGCGGACCCGGCGCCGCGCGCGGCTCGCGATCTGCCGCGCGGCGGCGGGCGACTTCTGGATGATCGGCGCGATGTCCTCGAACGGCACGGCGAACAGGTCGTGCAGCACGAACGCGAGCCGTTCGGCCGGCGACAGCGTCTCGAGTACGACGAGCAGCGCGAGCCCGACCGAGTCCGCCTGCACCGCTTCGAGTTCGGGATCGGGGACGCCGTCGTCGGCGAGCACCGGGGAGTGCTCGCCGACCGGCAGTTCGGGCCGGCCGCGGCGGGTGCGCAGGACGTCGAGGCAGATTCGCCCGACGACCGTGGTGAGCCAGCCGCCGAGGTTGTCGATTGTCGCGGAGTCGCTGCGGCTGAGCCGGATCCAGGTCTCCTGGACGGCGTCCTCGGCCTCCGGCTCGGAGCCCAGGATCCGGTACGCGACGGCGCGCAGCCGGTCCCGGTTCTCCTCGAACCGCGTTGCCAGCCACTCGTCCCCGCCCATCGGGATCACCTCTTCACCTGTCACACTGACCGGCCCAGCGCCGTCACACCGATTGACGGAGTAGGACCATCACATGTGACGGAGGAGCACGCGATGACGGCAGCACCCCGCCCGGCGGCGGTTCGCAAGCAGGACACCTTGCACCGCCTCGAGGAGGACGTCGACGCCTGGGTGTCGACGGCCGCGCTCGACGGTACGCCGTACCTGATGCCGCTCTCGTTCCTGTGGAGCGACGGGACGCTGCTGTTGTCGACGACACGGACCAACCCGACCGCGCGGAACCTGCAGGCGAATCCGCGCGTGCAGTTGACGCTGGGGGAGGTGCGCGACGTCGTCCACGTGACCGGGACCGTCGAGATCGTGGAGGTGTCCGAGGCTGAGGGCGCGGCATTCGCCGCGAAGGCCGGCTTCGACCCGCGCCCGCTGCCGAACTACCCGTTCTTCCGGGTGGCGCCGACCAAGATCCAGGCCTGGCGCGAGGTCGAAGAACTCAAGAACCGCGTCCTGATGGACGACGGACGCTGGCTGGTCTGACCGCAGCCCCACTTGACCTTGAGTGCGCTCCAGGAGGCAGGGTGGCTCCATGGCTTCCTTGGGAGATGGCAAGCAGGTCGGTTCACTGTGCCTCGGCGCGATGAACTTCGGCACGTCGACGCCGGCCGACACCGCGATGGCGATCCTGGATCGGTTCGTGGAGGCCGGCGGGACGTTCATCGACACCTCGAACAACTACAACCAGTGGGTCGGTCACGGCGGCGAGAGTGAGGAGCTGCTGGGGCAGTGGATGCGTGCCCGCGGCAATCGCGACGACTTGGTGATCGCGACGAAGTGCGGTGCGCGGACGACGGCTCCCGGCGACCCGGGGGACGCGCACTGGGAGGGGCTGAGCACCTCCGCCGTCGGCGAGGCGGTGAAGGGCAGCTTGGCGCGGCTGGGCGTGGAGCGTATCGACCTGTACTACGCGCACATCGACGACCGCCGTACGCCGTTGGAGGAGACGGTCGCCGCGTTCGGGCAACTCGCCGCGGACGGGGTCGTGGACCTCGTCGGCTGCAGTAATACCGCCACGTGGCGGCTCGATCGTGCTCGACAGCTCGCGGCCGTTCAGGGCGTGGCGCCGTACTCCGTGATTCAGCAGCACGCGACGTACCTGTGGCCGAATCCGCCCGCGCTGCAAGGGGTTGTCCGGCGCGGCTCGCCCCATTTCCAGCACGCGGGAATTGAGCACTTCGACTACCTGTCGGCGCACCCGGACATGACGCTGGTCGCGTACCAGCCGCTGTTGACCGGGTCGTACGCACGTCCGGAGCGGCCGTTCTCGGCGCAGCGCGGGTATGCCCATCCGACGGCGTACGTGAGGTTCGAGACGATCCGGGGCGTGGCGGGGGAGCTGGGCGCGACCGTGAACCAAGTCGTACTCGCGTGGCTGATGCATCACGGCGTCCTACCGCTGATCGGAGTCTCGTCGATCGCGCAGTTGGAAGAAGCGCTGGCGGCGGTCGAGTTGAAGCTGGACGCGGAGCTGGTTGCTCAGTTGGACAAGGCCTGAGTGCGGGCGTCTAGGCGATAGCGCAGGGGAGATTGGCCGACTTCGCGTTTGAAGGCGGTGCTGAACGCGCTCTCGGAGGCGTAGCCCAGCTCGGTCGCGAGCGACCCGACGCTGGTGTCGCCGTTGCGGAGCGCGCGCTGGGCGAGCATCATCCGCCAGCGGTTCAGGTACGCGCGCGGCGGCAGGCCGGCGACGGCGCGGAAGCGTTCCGCGAAGGCGGTCCGGGACATCGCGGCGGCGCGCGCGAGTTCGTTGAGGCTCCAGAGGGTGTCCGGGTGCGAGTGCATCAGGGTGAGTGCCGGCTTCAGGCGTTCGTCGGTCAGTACGCGGAGCCAGCCGGGTGGCAGCTCGGCCTGCTCGACGTACGCGCGGAGTACTTCGAGCAGTACAAGCTGCGCGTGCTGGCGAATCGCGAATGCGGAACCGATGCGGTTGCCACTCACCTCCTCGAACAACCGGTGCAGACTGCCGCGGAGGTTCGCGCCGGTCGTGGGGGAGGCCTGGACGTGCGCGACCGGCGGCAGCGCCTCGCCGAGCAGTGTGCGGCCCGCCTCGTTGAGGTCGATCCGACCACCGATCACGATGTCGTGGGTGTCCCAGTCGACTTCCATCAGCTCGAAGCCTGTCTCCTGCGGGACGACCTCGCGCACAGGTCCGTCGCCTGCGTTGCCCGCCTCGCCTCCGGACAGCTCGAGCCAGGTGCGGTTGTTGAGGATCGCGACGTCGCCCGGACCGAGCTCGATCGGCGCGTCGAGGCCGTCGGCCATCAGACGCGCCCGCCCGCCGGCCAGCGCCATGAACTTGAACGTGTCCCGCAGCTCGGCCCGCGACACCCACGGCCCCTGCACAGCGAATCCACCGGACACCAGCCCGCGCACCTCGACGAGCTCGAACACCTCGGACAGCTGATCCATCGCCTGTACTCTCACGAAGAAAACTGGGACTGATACTTATTCATAGTACGTCGGCCGCGCGGCATCGTGGAGGCATGACGGAGAACAGGCAACAGCCAATCGGCAGTGGATTCACGGCGGCAGCGACCGCCGACGACGTACTCGACGGCATCGATCTGACCGGCAAGAACGCGATCATCACCGGCGGGCATCGCGGTCTCGGCCTGGAGACGACCCGGGCGCTGAGCAAGGCCGGCGCGCACGTGACGGTCGCGGTGCGTAACCCCGCGCGGGCGGACCTGCAGGGCATCGAGCGGGTGGAGACGAGTCAGCTCGATCTCCTCGACCCGAAATCGATCGACGGTTTCGTGGAGCGGTACCTGGCGACCGGGCGGCCGCTGCACATCCTGATCAACAACGCCGGCATCATGGCCGGTCCGCTGCAGCGGGACGCGCGTGGGTACGAGTCGCAGTTCGCGACGAACCACCTGGGGCATTTCCAGCTCACGCTCGGGCTGCTGCCCGCGCTCCAGGCGGCGCAAGGTGCGCGGATCGTCAACGTGACGTCCGGCGGTCACCGGCTGTCGGACATTCGTTGGGATGACCCACATTTCGAGAACGACTACGACCCGCTGCAGGCGTACGGGCAGTCGAAGACGGCGAATGTCCTGTTCGCGGTCGAGCTGGAGCGGCGCTGGGCGCAGTACGGGATCCACGCGTTTGCGGCTCATCCGGGGATCGTCATCACCACGAGCCTCGGCCCGCATCAGGCCGAGGGCGCGCCGCGGGGGCAGTGGATCCCGGCGGACCAGTTGCGAGCGCTGGGGCTCACCGACGAGAACGGCAACCAGATCATCGACCCGGCGCGTGAGCGCAAGACGGCGCAGCAGGGCGCGAGTACGTCGGTGTTCGGCGCGACGAGCCCGCAGCTCGAGGGGCATGGCGGGACGTACCTGAAGGACAACGAGGTGTCGTTGCTCGACACGATCACCGAGACGAAGTTCGACGACCCGGACGTTCGCTCGTACGTCTTGCCGCACGCGATCGACCCGGAGTCCGCCGCACGGCTCTGGACGCTCAGCGAGGAGCTCGTCAAGCACTGAGCCGACGGGGCGTTATCGTCGCGCCCGATGACTCCTCCACCGCCGTACTTCCAGCTGGGCGCGGCCCGGCTGTACCAGCCGGACGCGGAACTGAACGAGCGCCTTCCTGCGGGTACTGCCGAGCTCAGCGCGTACATCAAGGCCTTGGTGTGGGTGTGCACCGAGTTTTTCAGCTACTACACCCAGCCGGTTCCGGCGTTCGGGAGTCTGGGACTGCTGGTTGCCGCCGGCCTCAAACCCGGCGGCCGGGCCAGAGTGTGGGTGGATGTGGTCGACGGGACCCTGCCGGCCGATGTTCACGACACCCTGACCGACCTGCTGAACGGAGCCGGAGCCAACGTCCGGCCGCAGGTCACGGCCCCGGTCGCCTTTGCCCTGGAAGGCAAACTGGGAGTAGGCCCGGCGGTACCGTTCCCCGAAGTCCCCGCCCTCTGGCAATCCACCGC
>DASSDE010000458.1:0-8846 GCA_035697365.1 Kribbella sp.
AATCGTCGGGTGCTCGCCGGTCACGTCCACGATCGTGGACTCGACGCCGACGCCGCACGGGCCGCCGTCGAGCACGAAATCGACGTCGTCGCCGAGCTCCGTCCGTACGTGCTCCGCGGTCGTCGGGCTGACCGAACCGAACCGGTTGGCAGACGGCGCCGCGACGGCACCGCCGAACGTCTTCAACAGCTCCAGCGCGACGGGATGATCAGGCACCCGTACGGCGACCGTCTCCAGCCCACCCGTGGCTTCCAACGGCACGCGCTGACCTCGACGCAGCACCAATGTCAGCGGGCCGGGCCAGAACCGGTCGGCCAGGAGTTGCGCGGTGGCCGACACGTCCTCGGCCCAGTCGCCCAGGCGCTCGGCGCTGCCGATGTGAACGATCAGCGGATGCGAGGGCGGGCGTCCCTTCGTCGCGAAGATCCGTCCGACGGCCACCGGGTCCTCAGCGTTGGCGGCCAGCCCGTACACCGTCTCGGTCGGGATCGCCACCAGGCCTCCCGCTCGCAGCACCTCGGCGGCCTTCTCGATCTCCCTGGTTCCTGCCAACACGCGCACATCGTCTCACGCCTCAGCCGCCGCGCCTGGATCACCTGTCGAACCCGGGCCCGTGGTCTGCTCGGGTTCTGAAAGGGTGGGGACATGACTGATCGCCCTGTGCTTGTGCCCGCCGCTGGTGTGCGTGGTGAGAATCTCGAGGTGTGCTACGCCGCGGCCCTGCGCAATGTTCTCGACGTCAACACGATCCCCGACGGCGATGCAGCGTTCCTGCGGGCCGGCGGCGGGTACTCGGATCCGTGGACGCGGGACGCCGCGATCAACTCGTGGCACGCGGCGAGCCTGCTCTCGCCCGAGGTGGCCAAGTACACGCTGCGGAAGGTCTGCAGCGACGGACTGATTGCTCAGGACAACCAGTGGTGGGACCAGATCATCTGGATCATCGGGGCCTGGCACCACCGGCTCGTGACCGGTGACGCGGAGTTCGGCGCCGAGGCGTTCCGGATCGCGGCGGCGTCCCTCGACATCCTCCGTCGCGAGCGGTTCGATGCGACGACCGGTCTTTACCGCGGGCCGGCCCTCATGCAGGACGGCATCGCCGGCTATCCCGAACCGCCGTACCAGCCTGGCAACCCGTCGTCGTTCGTCCTGGACCACCCCGCCAGTTACGACATCCGTTGCCTCTCGACGAACGCCGTGTACGCCGCAGCGCTCGGTTGCCTGGAGCAGCTGTCCGCCGAGGTCGGCGCTGATCCGGCGCCGTACGCCGCACAGCGTGCCGAACTCGTCGGCGCGATCAACGACCACCTCTGTTCGGACGAGGCAGGGCGATACGGCTACTTCCTCGGAGCGGACGGCCTCGACCTGCACGAGGAGACCGCTGGGCTCGCGCTGGCCGTCGAGTTCGGCATCGCCGACGCGGAGCGTACGGCCGGGATCGTGGCCGGCATCCACCACGAGCCCTTCGGCGTGGTGAACGTGTGGCCGCACTTCGAACGGTTCGACGCGGACCGCCCGGGTCGCCACAATGCGATCTGCTGGCCGATGGTCATGGGCCTGTGGGGTTACGCGGCGAGCAAGGCCCGGCAGGCACCGGAATTCGGTCGTACGCTCGACGACCTGGTCGGCCTGTTCCGCTCGAGCGGCGACGAGCTGTTCGAGCTCTACAACGCGACCACCGGTGCGGTCGACGGCGGCTGGCAGGTCGGCCGGCAGTGGGAGTCGCTCCCGGACCAGACCTGGTCGGCGACCGCGCTGCTCCGACTGGTCCACGAGGGCCTGTTCGGACTCGAGTTCGGGACCGACGGCGTCACGTTCCGGCCGACCGTTCCCGCCGATTACGCCGGTGAGTGGGCGCTGCGGCTGCTCCGCTACCGCGGAGCGACGCTCGACATCACTCTGCGCGGTGAGGGGACGAACGTACGCGCGTTCAACCTCGACGGCCAGCTCCAGGAAACCCCGCACATTCCAGCCACTCTCACCGGCCACCACCACATCGACATCACTGTCGACTGAATCAGACCGGGCTACGGCTGGAGCTTCGCGCGGAGCCGGCGTTGGGCGCGACGGCCCCGGGCAACCATGAAGGGGAGCGCCCGGAGCCCGAACCGCGGTGCGGCGTCGCCGAGGCGTACCTGGAGGCCGCGCCACGACGGGACGGTGGTGACCGGACGGGGCCGGTCGAGCACTTTGCCGACGGCCGCGACGACCTCCTCGGGTTGCAGGAGCTTGCCGGAGAACGACAGCGCGGACGCGGGATCGTCGAGCTTGTCGTGCAGCATCGGCGTCCAGATGCCGTCCGGGCAGATACAGGAGATGTCGATCGTCCGGATGCCCGCGATCCGCAGGTCGGCCAGCGTACTGAGGCTGAACCCGATCGCCGCGTGCTTCGACGCCGCGTACACGGCCTCACCCGGAACCGCGGAGAGACCGGCCAGCGACACGACGTTGACGATGTGGCCGCCGCCCGGACGCATCGCCTCGATGGCGGCGACCGTACCGTTGATGGTGCCGAGCGCGTTGACCTCGATCATCAACCGCCGGGTGTCTTCTTCCTGCTCCCACGCGGGACCGGTGTGCAGGACACCCGCGTTGTTCACCCACACGTCGAGCCGTCCGGTACCTTCCACGATCGCGTCGCGCGCCGCTGCCGTCCGTACGCCGTCGCGCACATCGAGCACGTACGGCACAGCGCGCTCACCGAGCTCCGCCGCGGCCCGCTCCACAGCCTCCGCGTCGACGTCCGTCAGGAGCACCGTGTACCCGCGCTGGATCAGCAGCCCGGCGATCTGCCGCCCGAGCCCGCGCCCGGCCCCGGTGACAACAGCTCCTGCAGGATCCATCCGCCGAGCCTAACCCGGCTGGACCTGGTTAGACGTCGCCTTCGGTGCGTTCGTAGACGTCGGCCTCGAACTCCTCGAGGAGTTGTTCGCAGTCGGCGACCTTGCGGTTGGCGAGGTCCTTGCCGTCGGCGTTCATCCAGTCCCGGCCTTCGACCTTGGCCAGCCAGCGGCGCAGCTTCTCGAGGTCCTGGCGGATCTCCTCGGCCTCCTCGAAGGTGTAGTTCTCCCGGAACCGCTCGAACTCGATCTCCTTGACGAACTTGGTGTCGCACTCCTCGACGATCTCGGCGTACTCCTTCGCGGACTGCGCGCGGAAGCCCTCGACGAACTGGTCGCGGACGTCGTCCTCGACGTCGGTGAGGGTGAGGAACACGCTCGAGCCACCGAGCTCGGTGACCCGGGCGCGCACCTTCTCCATCCCGGCCCGCAGCTCGGCGTGGTCCGGCAGCACGCAGACGGCCTGCTGCACGTAGTACCCGCCGAGGCGTTTGAGTTCGCGCCAGACGGCGACCCGGGCCCGCGACGAGTCGCTGGGCACCTTGTAGATCAGCAGCAGCCAGCTCTCGGGCTTCTTGCGTCGGGTCCGGACTGTCGTCGCCATGGAGGACAGGTTATCCCCGCTTATGACAGGCCGGTCCCGACGGCGAGGCCGATCACGAACGTCACCGCGGCCGACAGCCCGCCGAGAAGCAGCTGGCGGCCACCGCCGTACCAGAACGGACGGGCGGTGATCTTGCCGACGATGCCGCCGGTGACGACCAGGCCGAGCGCGCTCAGCAGCAACGCGGGCAGGATGTTCCCGGCGCCGAACACGAACGGGATCAGCGGGATCAGCGCTCCGAGCGCGAAGGCCACGAACGACGAGCCGGCCGCGATCCACGGCGAGGGCAGATCGTTGGGGTCGACGCCGAGCTCCTCGCGGACGTGGGTGTCGAGCGCGACCTCCGGGTTCGCCGTGAGCTCTCGCGCCACCTCGGCGGCCAGCTCCGGACGCAGGCCCTTGGCCTCGTACATCAGCGCGAGCTCGCGCTCCTCCTCGGCCGGGTGGATCTCCAGCTCGCGCTTCTCGATCGCGATCTCGGCCTGCATCAGCTCGGCCTGCGAGGACACCGAGGTGAACTCGCCGGACGCCATCGAGCAGGCGCCCGCGACCAGACCGGCGAGCCCGGTGACGATCACGACCTTGCCGGTCGCACCGCCGCCGACCACACCGGCGACGAGGGCGAAGTTCGAGACCAGGCCGTCCATGACGCCGAACGTGGCCGGCCGTAGCCAGCCGCCGGTGACGTCGCGATGGGAGTGGTGGATCTCGGGGGACTGCTCCGCGACTTCCGCGGTCATAGGACCATCCTTCCGCACTGAGGTGAGCCTTGCCGTACCAAGGTTTGCGTAACCTCAGTTAAACTGCAGCACCTGTTACATCATTCTATTCGTTGCCGAAGGCGTCGGCAAGGAAGGTCACCCTGCCCGCCACCACGGTGGCCAGCACCGGCAGGGAGCGCAGGTCGCCGTTGGACAGCGTCGCGGGATCCGCGGGCACCAGGGTGAGGTCCGCCGGGTCTCCGACCGCGAGGTGCTCCCGGCCGCCGGCGGCCGCCCGGAGAGCGGCGCGCAGCGGGATCGCCTGGTCGACGTGCCACGGCGGGCGGTCGTCGTCGGTGCGGTGCACGGCATCGGCGATCGCGTGCCACGGATCCGGCTCGGCCACGGGCGCGTCGGAGCCGAGTTCGAGCGTGGCACCGGCGCGGAACAGGGAGCCGTACGGGAACGCTGTGCGGTCCGGCCAGTGCCGGTCGGCGACGTCGCGGTCGGTCATCGCGTGCTGCGGCTGGATCGACGTGATCAGCCCCGGCCGGGCGAAGCGGGCCGCGTCGTCCGGCCGGACGAGCTGGGCGTGCTCGATCCGGCCGGCACAACCGACCCGGTCGAAGGCGTTCAGGGCGATCGTGTTGGCGTGGTCGCCGATCGCGTGCACGGCCGGCTGCAGCCCGTTGCCGGAGGCAAGGGTCATCTGCGCGACCAGCTCGTCCTCGTCGATCAGCAGCAGCCCGTGCTGCTCGCCCGGCTCGGCCTCCGGGTACGGATCGTGGCAGTACGCCGTCCTGGTGTTGAGCGAGCCGTCGGCGACCAGCTTGAACGGCCCGACCTCGATCAGGCCGTGGCCTCCGTCCAGCGACTGACCGGTGCGCAGGCGGGAGTCGATCGCCTCGTCGAGCCACGGGCGCCAGACGGACGTCTTCACCCGGACCGGGACAGGCCCTTGCTCGGAGCGGCGCAGCCAGTCGGTCCGGTTGTCGGCGTACTCGAAGTCGATGATCGAGGTGATGCCCCGGCGCGCGGCGGCGCGGGTTGCCTCGAGCACCCATTGGTCGGACAGGTCGGCCGGTACGTCGCGCGCGAGCTCGTAGTTGACCTGGATGCAGTCCTGCTCGCGCAGTACGCCGGTCTCGTGGTCGCGCCCGAGCCGGTGCAGCAGCGCGGGGCTGAGCCAGATCGCGTGCAGGTCCTGGCTGATCACGGCGGCCTGGACACCGGGCAGCGCCGACTCCAGCAGGTCCTTGTGCGGCGGCGACGTCCACAGACCGTCGCGGAAGCCGTGAGCCATCACGATGTCGCCGGCAGCCGGCGTGGCACGCTCCCGGAGCGCAGTGACGATCAGTTCGACGGCCTCGGTCGCGGACCGGGCGCCCTCGACGTCGATCCGCCGCCGTCGTTCGGCCCACTGCGCGGTGTGGACGTGACCGTCGATCAGTCCGGGCAGCAGCGTCGCCCCCCGCTGGTACAGGACCTCGTCGCCGGACTCGGGGGTGAGATCGCCGATCTCGGCCAGCCGTCCGTCAGCGATCCGTACGTCGGTGACCGGGCCGTCGACCCCGAGCTGGACCTTTCGCAGTACGAGGCTCATCTGCCCACCCCGTACGACCGCATCGTCGCGGCCAGTTCCGGGTCGCCGTGCACGTCGTCGCTGTCGAGCCCTCGCAGTACGCCCTGCTGGTCGGCAAGCGGCTTGTCCTGGCTGAGCTTCGCCTTCGCGACGATGCGCGACGGGACCAGCCGGAAGCCGGTGGTGTGCGGGGCGAGCTTCTGCGCGTACGCCGTCACCTCGTCGAGGCGGAACGGTTTGGGCCGCGCCTGTTCGTAGTGGTCGACGGTGCGGCTGAGGACGTCGTACGTCGCCTCGGCCGTCAGCAACTCGGGCCGGCCGTGCAGGTGTGCGACGACGAAGTTCCAGGTCGGGACGTACGGCCCGCCGGCGTACCAGTCCGGCGTGATGTAGCCGTGCGGACCCTGGACGATGACCACGACGTCGTGCTGCCCGAGTTCGTGGGCGTCGGCGTCGGTGCGGGCCAGGTGGCCGAGAATCGAGTGGTCCGGTTCGGCGAGGATCGGAGCGTGCGAGACCACCAGGCCGGTCGGCAGGTGGCTGACCAGCGTGACCCAGGAGTGACGGGTGACGAGATCCTGGATCCGGGCGGTGTCGGTGAGGGCGTAAGCGGGGTTCTCCAGCATGCCCAGAACGGTAGGTTCCAGGGCCCTGCCGAGGCTTTGTCGGCCGCGAACGATTGCCGGCGCCCGGTTGTCGCCGCCGACAGGCCGCCGACAGTTCGGCCGCGATCAGTCGGTCAGGCGCAACAGCCGCAGCTGCAGCCAGGTGGCGAGGATCTGGTCGCCGTCCTCCAGCGACAGGTCGAACATCGTCTCGATCCGCCGGATCCGGTACCGCATGGTGTTCTCGTGGATGTTCAGCGCCTCGGCCGCGCGGACCGCATCACCGAACGAGCTGAGGTACGTCAGCAGGCTCTCGCCGTACTCCGTCCCGTGCTGCCGGTCGTGTTCGCGGATCGCGCGGACGGGGCCGAGGAGTTGGTCCTCGACCGCGGCGCCCTGGTTGGCGACCGTCCGCAGCACGACCTCGGTACGCACCTGTTCGACGCTGGCGACCCGAGACGAGGGTTCGCTGCGCCCGCTCAGCACGGCAAGGACGCGGTCGGCCATCGCCCGCGACTCGGGTACGTCGGCGAGGGTCGCGGCGCAGGACCCGATGCCGACCAGGACGTCGAGGTGTCCGGAGCGTTCGATCGTGCCGGCCAGGTCGTCGGCCAGCTTGAGCAGCCGCGGTGACGGTTCCTCGGTCGTACGGGTCGGGAGCAGCGCGTACACGACGCCGGAATCCGTGACGCACAAGGCGCTCGAGTGCCACGCCTCGCAGTACAGCGTGACCAGGTCGACGATCCGCGACGCGGCCAGGATCGGCTCGACGTCGTCACCGACCGGTGCGATCACCAGGACCACGCTCGGCGTGTCCGGTTTGACGCCGAGTTGGGCGGCCGCGCTGCGCGCAGCGACCGCGCCGTCGAGCAACAGCCGAAGCGCCTCGGTTCTCCGGGCGCGCTCGGGATCGCGTTGCCCGCGGGCCCGCAGCAGATGCAGCGTCGTCGCGCGGGCCGCGTCGGCGAGCACGAGCTCGGCGCGCGCGACGACCGGCGGCCGGTCGGTGAGCACCCAGATCAGGCCGAGCGCCTCGGTCCCGGCGCGGACGGCGATCGCCATCCGGCTCGCGTACTCCGGCGATGTGCTCTCGAAGAACACCGGGCTCTCCGAGCGCAGAACCGCCTGGTACTCCTCGTAGTTCGTCGGCCGGTCCGGTGTCTGGCGGCCGAGGATGCCGAGCCTGCGGATCTCGTCGACCTCCTGGTGCGGCAGGTTCGAGTACGCGATCACCCGGCCGGTCGGGTCCTCGATCGTGATCGCTCCGCCGACCGACGAGGCGATCGCGTTCGCGAGCGCGAACAGGTCGCCGAGCCCGATCGCCGCGAACCGGTCGCTGTCGCCGGTGAACGCGGGCTCCTTGCTGGAGCTGATCAGGGCGTCGAGGTGCCGCCAGGCCATCTCGTCCGGCGTGGTGAGCAGCGCGACGCCGGTCTCGTCGGCCGCCCGGGTGAGCCGGCCGAGATCGTCGCCGAACGCCTTGACGACGACGGCCCGGTACCCGGCCTCGCCGGCACCGCGGACCGTGCCGGCCGACTGCTCGGACGGGCTCCCGGTGAGCAGCAGGATGCCGTCCTCGGCCGGCGGCAGCGGCTCGCCCGGACCGTGCACGACGACCTCGCCGATGTGGTCCGCCAGCCGCCCGCCGTCGGCGATCACGTGCAGTGCGTGCCGGCCGAGATTCTCGATGACGCCGCCCAGCGTCCGGTACGGCGCGTCCGCGGGCGGTTCGACGGGCACGACAAAGGTCGCCGACGGGATCGACGACTCGGGGCTGTACTCGCGGCTGAACCGACCGTGCATGTAGCGAGAATAGACCTCCTGCCGGAGATCGCTTTGTCGGATCCGACAAAGCGATCGGCTGAACTGGTGGCCTGGACCAAGGCCCTCCGGCGGCCGGGACCCGCACGATGAGAGGCCCGTCCGGAACCATCGAGGAGGCGACCGGGTGCTGCCCGCGTGGCTGCAAGACGAACTGGAAACCGTCCCGGAGATCGCGGTGTTCAGCACCGCCGACGAACTCGCCGAGGAGCTGACCAGGCTCCACGACCGGCACCCCGACGTGACCACGCTGCGGCGGATCGGCACGTCCCGGCTCGGCGATCCGCTGCTGTGTCTCACCATCGGATCGGCGGCGGAGGACGCCCTGGTGTTCGGGCTGCCGCACCCGAACGAACCGATCGGCGGGCTGACCGCCCTGCACCTGGCCCGCCGGCTGTGCGAGGACGACGCGCTGCGGGAGCGACTCGGGCACCGCTGGCATGTCATCTCCTGCATCGACCCGGACGGGCTGCGGCTGAACCACGGCTGGCTCAAAGGCCCGTTCACCCGCGAGCACTACGCGCGGAACTTCTACCGCCCGGCCGGCGACGAGCAGATCGAGTGGACGTTCCCGCTCGACTACAAGACGGCCTACTTCGACGCAGTCCTGCCGGAGACCGCGGCGCTGATGCGGTTGATCGACCAGGTACGGCCGGCGCTGATGTGCTCGCTGCACAACACCGAGGTGGGCGG
>DASSDE010000459.1:0-2153 GCA_035697365.1 Kribbella sp.
ACGAGCGAAGCCGCCGCCACTCCGGTCTCGTACGGATTCCCCAACAGGTTCGACAGATAGAACGAATCAAGCCGCTTGTCGTCACTGGCACCCGGATGAATCAGCGTGAACGCCTCGGCAGCGTCCAGCACCCGCCACACCGGATCGAGCCCGGCGTAGCTCGGCGTACCGATGGCAAACCCGCTGAAAACACCCTCACCGGCCAGTCCGGCGGCTACGGAGGGTGCGGCTGCGTCGAGCAGCGGCAGGTGCGCCAGCACGCGCAGCTGCGGTGTCGCGAGCTCCCGGAGGCCCTGGTTCACCAACTCGGTCCACTCGACTCCTGCGTCGTACCGGAACAGGGCCGGCGGTACCGACACCACAGCACCGTCCAGGTCCTGCGACGCCACCCAGTGCAGCAGCGCGGCGGGATCAGCCAGTCGGCGCAGTGGCAGCCGTTCTCCGTCGACGAGCAGCGAGCCGTTGTCGACGGACAGCCCGAACTCACCCCGGTGCGCCGCCGCCAGGACGGTCGGCGGGATCAGGTGCGTGTGGATGTCCCAGCCGGCCATGTCAGCGGGCGTCCTCGTCGTTGTCGTAGAACTCGGGCCGCTCCGGGTAGTGCGGACCGTCGTACACCTCCAGCAGTACGGAGGTCTCCTCCGCCCGCGTCGGCCCGTGCACCACGCCCTTGGGGTTCCAGTAGAAGCTGCCCTTGGTCAGCGTCGTACCGGTCGGCAGGTACACGTACCGGCCGGACAGGCAGAACATGAACTGGTTCGAGGCGTGCTTGTGCTCCGACGGGATGCCCGCCCCCTTCTCGAACCGCACCAGTGCGATCGAGGCCTCGGTCACCGGGTCCCGCCACAGCATCTTGTGGGACAGCCCGGCCAGCGATTTCTCCACCCAGTCCAGGTCATCCGTCTGCAGCAGAATCTCCTGCAACGGCTCGTCGAAACTCATGGGGCCTCCTGACCGGTTACGCGCTCGTACAGCTCCGCAGCAACACCAGGACCCATCGGAGCCACCGCGGCAATGTGACCGTCCGGGCGGATCAGTACGACGCTCTCCGCCGGTACGCCGTACCGGTTCGTGGCGACGCTGCCCGGGTCGAACAGGGCACGGTCACGCAGGCCGGAGTCGTGCGGCGCGTCCCAGCGGGACACCGCGTAGTGCTGCAACGCGGGCGAGCCGTTCACCGGGATCTCCGGACGCCGGCGTACGTCAGTGAAGTACAGCGCCACGAACGAGTCCCGGCACAGGTCATGGATCGCCGTACGACCGGTCGGGCTCTGCAGGACCAGGTCCGGGGCCCGATCACCCGCCCGCACGGCAGGTGGTGCAGCAGAGGTGGCCACCATCGACCAGTCCCCCACGCCCTCGACGTCCAGCCGCACACTGAGCAGCGTCCGGTTGTACGCCGTTGCCCACGGCCCCGTGTCCTCGGTGACAGCACCCTGTTGGAAGGACATGTACTTCCGCGCCGCCTCGGCCATCTCACCCGAGCCCTCGATCGCCACCGGCCGCTGTTCACGCTCGTAGCCGTCCAGCAACTCCGGCGAGGCCCAGCCACGCAGTACCCAGGCCAGCCGCCAGGGGAGGTTCGACGCGTCCAGCGCACCGGTGTTCAGCCCGAGCGCCCACATCGGGGTGATCAGGTGCGCCGCGTCGCCCATCAGGAACACCCTGCGGTCCTTGGTCCACTGCTCCGCGACCCGGTGATGCACGTTGTAGACGACCGAGCCCATCAGTTCGATCTTGTCGACCTCGCCGATGAACTGCTTCACCTTCACAAGCATGTCCTCTTCGCCCGGCGCGTCGGTCCCGGCCGCCAGTGGGAACAGGAACCGCCAGTTGTCGGGCTGCCGGATCAGCACCATCCACTCGGACTTGTCCGCGAAGTAGGCGAGGTACGGGTAGTCCCTGGCGTTGTCGACGTCCAGGTCCACCACGACGTCGATCAGCATGTACCGCTCGGCCAGGGTCTCCCCCACGACCTTCACCCCGAGCGCATCACGGATCCGCGAACGCCCACCGTCACAGGCCAGCAGGTACGACGCCTCCAGCTCCTGCGGACCGTCCGGCGTCTCCAGCTGCAGTACGACGCGGTCGTCACGGACCTCGAACGACGTCATCCGGTGCTGGGTCCGTACCGGTTCCGGCAGCGCCGCGGC
>DASSDE010000460.1:0-4577 GCA_035697365.1 Kribbella sp.
CGGGAGCGGGGGTCGCGGAGCCGGGAGCGGGGGTCGCGGAGCCGGGAGCGGGGGTCGCGGAGCCGGGAGCGGGAGCGGGGGTCGGGGAGGGGGTGGTGGGTAGGGGGAGTTGGGTTGACTTGCCTGGGGGGAGGTCTGGCACCTCTAGGCGGCCGGTGGCTAGTTCGAGGCCGTCGGCGGTGATGGACCAGAGGAACTCTAGGTCGTCTACGCCGGTGAAGGTGCGGTGGTTCTCAACGGACAGGGGCCAGCTGAAGCGGACCGGCTCCAGGACCTTCTTGTACTCGGTCAGGCCGGGCGACGGCGTACGGTCCGGGAACAGCAGGCCGTCGATGCAGAAGTTGGTACCATGCAGGCGCTCACCGAAGTCCCCGCCGTACACGTGGTCCGTTGCACCCGGCAACAGCAGCCCGTGGTCGATCCACTCCCACACGAACCCGCCCTGCAGCCGCGGGTAGTGCTCCAGCACCCGCTGGTAGTCCGCCAGCCCACCCGGCCCGTTGCCCATGGCATGCGCGTACTCGGCCAGGATGAACGGCAACGCCCGCCGCCGCGCCTCCAACGCCGGTTCGTCCTCTGTCTCAGCTGGCACGTCCTCGGTACGGGTACCGATCGCCTGCAGGTCCTCCAGCGGCGGGTACATCAAGCTGTAGAAGTCCGAGAACTCGTACGTCCGGTCCCGCTCGTAGAAGATCGCCCGCGACGGGTCCCGCTCCCGTACCCACGCCGCCAACGAGCCGAAGTTCCGCCCGCGGTCGCTCTCGTTGGCCAGCGACCAGATGACGATGCTCGGATGGTTCTTGTCGCGTTCGACCATCCGCTGCATCCGGTCCAGCATCATCGGCGCCCACGCCGGATCGTCGGCCGGATTGCCGCGCCAGTCGGTGTAGATGAAGCCGTGCGTCTCGATGTCGCACTCGTCGATCACCCACAGCCCCAGCTCGTCACACAGGTCCAGGAACGCCGGATGCGGCGGGTAGTGCGCGGTCCGTACGGCGTTGATGTTGTGCTGCTTCATCAGCACGAGATCCCGCCGCATCGCCTCCACCGACAGCGCCCGGCCGCGCCGCTCGTCGTGCTCGTGCCGGTTCACGCCGCGGAAGAACAGCGGCCGCCCGTTCGCGGTGAACGTACCGTCCACCATCGCCACGGTCCGGAACCCGATCCGCAACTCGACGGTCTCCCCCGGTACTTCGACCGTGGCGTCGTACAGCCGCGGCGCCTCGGCCGACCACGGCTCGACCGTCGGGACCTCCAACGACGCACCGGGCTCAGTCACGATCCCCAGCTCCGGCACGCGGATCACAGCCCCCGGCGCCGTCTCCACCCGCAGCGTCCCGGCACCGCTGAGATGGTCGTACGAAGCGTGGACGAACACGTCCTCGATCAACGGCCGCGCGAGCAGCGTCACGTCCCGGAAGATCCCCGGCAGCCACCACATGTCCTGGTCCTCGAGGTACGACCCCGACGACCACTGGTGTACCCGTACCGCCAGCGTGTTCTGCCCCGGCCGCAACAGCTGCCTGACCGTGAACTCACTCGGCAGCCGGCTCCCCTTCGCCGTACCGACCTCGACCCCGTTCATCCACAGCTTGAAGCACGAGTCCACACCCTCGAACCGCAGCACGGCGCCCTCGAGCGGCCAGTCTTCCGGTACGTCGAACGTACGGACATGATCGCCCGTAGGGTTCGCGTCCGGTGCGTACGGCGGATCGATCGGGAACGGGAACGCCGTGTTGGTGTACCGCGGCCGATCGTGTCCCTGCAGCACCCAGTGCCCCGGCACCTCGATCGAACCCCAGTCGTCGGCAACCGGAACCACATCGGCAGGAGCACTGTCCCAGAGCTTGAAGCTCCACTGCCCGTTCAGGCTGATCCGCGGCCGCGACGACCGCAACCACGCCCGCGGCTCACGCGTCCCGGTGCTCGGCGTCAGATCCTCGAAGTACTTCATCGGCTCTCCTTGAGTACCCGGACGTCCCACGGCCCCAGCTCGACGCGCCCCAACGCCGACGGTTCGACGGTCACCGCCGTCGCCGACCAGTTGTGTACGAACCACAGCCGCTCCCCCGCACCGTTCACCGCCGACATCGCGGTCACCGACGGCGCCCACAACTGCGACTCCCCGTACAGCGCCGCGGCGAGCAAGGCATCCGGTACGGTCCCGACGTACGTGATCCGGCCGCGCCCACACCGTTTCGTCGTGACGATCGGCCGCTCCTCGCCGCTCGGATGCCGGTACGACGCGAGCACCTCGGCGTCGTCGACGATCAACGTCTCCGCCCAGCGCGTCGCGCATCCGGACAGTCCACTGACCGGCATCGCCGACTCCAGATTCTCGAACTCCTGGTACGAGATACCAGCCGCCTCCGCCAGCCGTGGCGGCGCCGTCAAGACCCGCGGCCGAGCCTCAGGGTCCGCATACCCGGTGCGCGGCCCGACGATCAGATGACCACCGCCCTGCGCGTACTCGACCAGCCGATCCAGCACGGCATCCGCCGCAACATAAAGCCCAGCCGCGACCACAACCCGCGCCGTCAGCGCAGCATCGAGCCGCTCGACCGGCACCACTCCCGGCCGCAACCCGGCGTCCAGGATCCCGCCGTAGAACGCCTCCACGATCGTCCGGTACGAAGCCTTGTCCGGCACCCCACCGGCAGTAGCCAACGGCGGCTGGAACTGCAGCGCCCAGTCGCTCTCGTTCGACCAGAGCACGGCGACATCGACGTCCGGCGTCAGCTCCGCCACCGAAGACCCGGCCGCGGTCAGCTCCGCCCCGATCGCCGCGATCTCGCGATAGATCCGTCCCGGCTCCAGCGCATGCCCGAGAATCCCACCCCAGAACGTCTCCGCACCGTGATGGATCGAGTGCCAGTGCCAGTACTCCACCATCAGCGTGCCGCGGGACACCATCGCCCAGGCCAGTTGCCGGAGCTGACCCGCGTACGGCGGCCGGTTCTGGTGCGAGCCGCCGATCGACGCCGCATTCGTCTCGGTCACCAGGAACGGCTCACCTCGCGATCCGTACCCGCGATCCGCCGCCAGGAACAGCTCCAGGACACTGCGCCCGATCCACCCTGGTGCGAGCCGCGATGGGACCGCCGGCCGGGCGAGGCCGTCCTGGACGTCGATATAGATGTTGCTCGCCGCAACATCGAGCCGTGACGTGAGCGGTACGTCGGCGACCGCCGGCCGGTCGTACGCCAAGCAGGTGGTCACGAACTGTCCCGGCCGCCGCAATGACCGCACCAGGTCCGCCTGCCAGCCGATGAACTCGGTCGTGCGCTCCGCCTGGAACCGTCGCCAGGCCAGGTCGTACGAGGGCGTGCTGTTGCCGTCCGGGCGCCACAGGTCGGGCCAGTCGCTCAAGCGGTGCGACCAGTACGTCAGGCCCCACTCCTCGTTCAGCGTCTCGACATCGCCGTACTCGCGCCGCAGCCGCGCCACGAAGGCCTCGAACGCGGCCGAGTTGTGCGCAAGCAACACGCCAGGCTCGTTGTCGACCTGGTAGCCGATCACCGCGGGGTGGTCCCGGTACCGCTCGACGATCTGGCGCACCACCCGCTCGGCGTGGAACCGGAACGCCGGCTGCCCGGTGTCCACCTCCTGCCGGATCCCCCACGGGACCTTGACGCCGGTCTGTCGTTCGGCGGCGATCTCCGGATGGGCCCGTTGCAGCCAGGGCGGCACGGCGTACGTCGGCGTCCCGAGGATCACGCTCAGCCCGCGCTCATGGGCGCCGTCGAGCACCGGGCGGATCCATTCCAGGTCGAAGACGCCGTCCCGCGGCTCCCAGGTCGACCAGACCGACTCACCGACGCGGATCGCGGTGATGCCGGCGGCAACCATCAGGTCCAGGTCGACTGCGGTCCGGTCGCCGGCCGAGCGCGGCAGATACTCCGGGTAGTAGGCCGTCCCGAGCACGACACGTGGCGGCTTCATGCAGCAACCGTAACCGACACCGACCGGCGCGTGCAATCGTTTGCATGCAGGGATTTCGCAGCCTGGCACCCGAACGTCCGGAAGTCCGAGCGCAGTTGTCAGCCGACGCGGATCCGCGACTTGCGGCGGGCGGGGCCGGTGCTGGAGCGGGTGATGAGCTGGGGTGCGAGCAGGTCCGGGGCCGGCCACGGTGCACCGTCGAGGCGCTTGGTCAGCTGGTCCCAGGCGAGCTCGCCGAGCTTGGCGCGCTCGTTGCGCAGGGAGGTGAGCGGCGGCCGCGAGTACGCCGCGATCGGGATGTCGTCGTACGACGCGACGGACAGCTCGGACGGGACCTCGACGTCGTTGTCGTACATCCAGCTGAGCAGCCCGATCCCGACCAGGTCGTTGAACGTGATCACCGCAGTCGCGCGGCTGTGCAGCACCGTCGGCCCGGCGTCGTACCCGTGGTTCCCCGACCAGCCGCCGTCGATCTCGTCCAGCGTCACGTCCAGCGCACGCGCCGTCCGCCGCAACGTCCGGCGCCGCTCGCCGTCGGACCAGGACGTGGCCGGGCCACCGACGTACAGCACGCGCCGATGGCCGAGGCCGGTGAGGTGCTCGAGCAGGAGCCGCGAGGCGGCGCGGTAGTCGAT
>DASSDE010000461.1:0-4429 GCA_035697365.1 Kribbella sp.
GCCGGCGCGGCCGCCGAGCATCAGGGCTGTTCCGTCGTCGAAGGCGATCGGCGGGGTGCTCAGGCTCGGCGGCGGGCTGTGTACGGTCCGCCAGTTCGCGCCGCGGTCGGTGGAGATCTGCATCTTCGCGACCACCTGGCCGCCGGTGGCGTTGACGGTCACCGCCGTGGTCAGCAGGGTGCGGCCGTCCGGGCTGACCGCCAGCCGGCCGAGCTGGTTGTGCGGGTCCAGCGACTTGGAACCCCAGGACTTGCCGCCGTCGTCGGTCCAGATGATGTCCGTCCGGCCGATCCCGGTGAGCATCCAGCAGCGGCCGGAGCCGTCGCAGTTCGGCGACCGGGTGCCGCGGGACTGCAGGATCCGCACCGACGACTCCTCGGTGTTCACCACCGCGATCCGGCCCGGCACGATCTGGTCGGTGAGGATCTCGCCCTGCTGGAACGTCGTGGTCGGCAGCCGGTAGCGCAGCCGGGTGAGCAGCGCGCCGTCGTACGTCAGCCGGTACATCATCGTCGCGCCGCCGGTCAGCGTGCCCTCGCGCGGCGGCGCGATCGCGATCGCCTCGCTGCCGGCCCGGAGCGTCGCGTACGGGACCGGCCACTCCGGTGCGACGGAGCGGGCGCCGTCGCGGTCGATCACAGCGGCGTACTTGCAGGTCGGGCCGCTGGTGCAGTCCGACCAGCCGGCCGCCCAGCGGTTCCGGGTGACCATCGTGACCGACAGCACCTGCGCGCGCTGGGAGTTCACCACCGAGGTGCCCGGATTGCCGGCCGCGGCCGGCGCGATCGCGATCGGCTGGTCGACCGGGGCCGCGGGCGCGGACAGGTGGACGACGGCGATCACGACCGAGGTCACCGCCGCGAGCACTCCGACGACCAGGAATGGCGGCATGCTCCGGGGGAGGCCGCAGCGCTCCAGCAGCTCCACCAGGCGACGGTAGAACCGCTCGGACGACTCCCGCAGGCGCGGCTCCACAAATCACCCCCCAGGCGCAGGTCGATCCCCGCGAGGGCGGGTCAGGTCGGCGAAGGAATCTTACTGGAGGGAGGGCGCAGCCTCATACCCGACGGAAAATGAGCGCTCGCTTCACTTCCTGGATCGCCTTGGTGACCTCGATGCCGCGCGGGCAGGCCTCGGTGCAGTTGAACGTGGTCCGGCAGCGCCAGACACCTTCTGCGTCGTTCAGGATCTCCAGCCGCTGCTCGGTGCCCTCGTCGCGGCTGTCGAAGATGAACCGGTGCGCGCCGACGATCGCCTGCGGGCCGAAGTACTGGCCGTCGGACCAGAACACCGGGCAGGACGTCGTGCACGCGGCGCACAGGATGCACTTGGTGGTGTCGTCGAAGCGGTCCCGGTCGGCCTGCGACTGGATCCGCTCCCGGGACGGCTCGTGGCCGCTGGTGACCAGGAACGGCATCACCGAGCGGTACGCCTCGAAGAACGGGTCCATGTCGACGACCAGGTCCTTGAGCACCGTCAGGCCCTTGATCGGCTCGACGGTGATCTCCTTGTCCGGGTTCAGGTCCTTGATCAGGGTCTTGCAGGCCAGCCGGTTGCGGCCGTTGATCCGCATCGCGTCCGACCCGCAGACACCGTGCGCGCAGGACCGGCGGAAGGTCAGCGTGCCGTCCTGGTCCCACTTGATCTTGTGCAATGCGTCCAGCACGCGGTCGGTCGGCTCGAGCGTGACGGCGTACGTCTTCCACTCGGCCTCGTCGACCACCTCGGGGTTGTACCGCAGGATCTTGACCTTGACGTCCATCAGTACTTCCGCTCCATCGGCTTGTAACGGGTCTGGACGACCGGTTTGTAGTCGAGCCGGATCGTTTCGTTGCCGTCGGCATCGACCTCGCGGTACGCCATCGTGTGCCGCATGAAGTTGACGTCGTCACGCTTGTCGTAGTCCTCGCGGAAGTGTCCGCCGCGGGACTCCTTGCGGGCCAGCGCGCCCTCGACCAGCACCTGCGCCAGGTCGAGCAGGAAGCCGAGCTCGACCGCCTCGAGCAGGTCGGTGTTGAACCGCTTGCCCTTGTCCTGGACGGCCACGTTCGCGTAGCGCTGCTTGAGCGCGGCGAGGTCGACCAGCGCCTGCTTCAGCGAGCCCTCGGTGCGGTACACCTGCGCGTTCAGGTCCATCGTCGCCTGCAGGTCGGACCGGATCGCAGCAATCCGCTCCTGGCCGGTGGAGTTGCGCAGCCCCTCGACCAGCTCGACAACGTAGGCCGACGGGTCCGCGGGCAGTTCCTCGAAGGTCGCGGTCCCGGCGTACTCCGCGGCGGCGATCCCCGCGCGCCGGCCGAAGACGTTGATGTCGAGCAACGAGTTCGTACCCAACCGGTTCGCGCCGTGCACCGAGACGCAGGCGACCTCGCCGGCGGCATACAGGCCGGGGATCACGTCGTCGTTGTTGGCCAGTGCCTCGCCCTTGATGTTGGTCGGGATGCCGCCCATCGCGTAGTGCGCGGTCGGGAAGACCGGGATCTGCTCGGTGTACGGCTCGACGCCCAGGTACGTACGCGCGAACTCCGTGATGTCCGGAAGCTTGGCGTCGATGTGCGCGGGCTCCAGGTGGGTCAGGTCGAGCATCACGTAGGCGCCGTCCGGACCGCAGCCGCGGCCTTCACGGACCTCGTTGGCCATCGCGCGGGCGACCATGTCCCGCGGCGCCAGGTCCTTCACGGTCGGCGCGTACCGCTCCATGAAGCGCTCGTTGTCCTTGTTCCGCAGGATGCCGCCCTCACCCCGGGCCGCCTCCGACAGCAGTACGCCCAGACCCGCCAGGCCGGTCGGGTGGAACTGGAAGAACTCCATATCCTCCAGCGGCAGGCCCTTGCGCCACACGATGCCCATGCCGTCGCCGGTGAGCGTGTGCGCGATCGACGTCGTCCGGAAGACCTTGCCGAACCCGCCGGACGCGAAGATCACCGACTTGGCGGAGAACACGTGCAGCTCGCCGGTCGCCAGCTCGTACGCGACCACGCCGCTCGCCTTGCCGTCGGTCATCAGCAGGTCGAGAACGTAGTACTCGTTGAAGAACTCGACGTTCTGCTTGATGCACTGCTGGTACAGCGTCTGCAGGATCATGTGACCGGTACGGTCGGCGGCGAAGCAGGAGCGGCGGACGACAGCCTCACCGTGATTGCGGGTGTGACCACCGAAGAACCGCTGGTCGATCTTGCCCTCGGCGGTCCGGTTGAACGGCAGGCCCATCTTCTCCAGGTCGAGGACCGCGTCGACAGCCTCCTTGCACATCACCTCGGCGGCGTCCTGGTCGACCAGGAAGTCACCGCCCTTGACGGTGTCGAAGGTGTGCCACTCCCAGTTGTCCTCCTCGACGTTCGCCAGCGCGGCGCACATGCCGCCCTGGGCCGCGCCGGTGTGGGAGCGGGTCGGGTAGAGCTTGGTGAGTACGGCGGTCCGGGTGCGCTTGCTGGACTCGAGGGCCGCGCGCATCCCGGCGCCGCCCGCGCCGACGATGATGACGTCGTACTGGTGCTGCTGCATCAAGATCCTTTATTTGCAGACCGGCAACGTGGAGTTGGGGTCGAGGCAGGGGTCGAAGGTGAAGATCACCAGGGTGCCGAGGACCACGATCACGATCGCCGCCGTGATCAGCAGGGCCTTGAGCCAGAACCGGGTCTGGTCGGACTCGGCGTAGTCGTTGATGATCGTGCGCAGTCCGTTGGTGCCGTGCAGCATCGCCAGCCACAGCATCAGCAGGTCCCAGACCTGCCAGAGTGGGTTGGCCCACTTGCCGGCCACGAAGCCGAAGTCCAGCGCGGTGATGCCGCCGCCGAGCATCAGGTTCACGAACAGGTGCCCGAGCACGAGGATCACCAGGGCGAGCCCGGACAGCCGCATGAACAGCCAGCTGTAGAGCTCGAAGTTGGTCCGCCCGAGGCGGCTTCCGCTGCGCGGCGCGGCGATGTCGGTCATCTCAGCCGCCGAACACGTGGGTCAGATGCCGGATGACGAACGGCACGAACAAGACGATCCAGAGCACTCCGACGCCGATCATCAGCTGCCGCTGGTAGCGCGGGCCCTTGGCCCAGAAGTCGATCAGGATCAGCCGGATGCCGTTGAACGCGTGGAACAGGATCGCAGCGACCAGGCCGACCTCCAGCAGGCCGACGATCGGGTTCTTGTAGGTGCCGATCACCTCGTTGTAGGCGTGCGGCGAGACCCGTACGAGCGCGGTGTCCAGGACGTGTACCAGCAGGAAGAAGAAGATGCCGACACCGGTGATCCGGTGCGCGACCCATGACCACATGCCCTCCCGGCCGCGGTACAGCGTGCCGGCTGGTTTGCTGGGCACCAGTTCCTCCTCGTCGAGTTCCCCGAAACGTCTTGATGCTAGACCCGGTGTTCGAGGTGGAATGTCCTGACAGCTGTGACATCGATCGCGATCGGTGTGAGATCGGTCGCGTCG
>DASSDE010000462.1:0-3384 GCA_035697365.1 Kribbella sp.
CTCGTGGGCGATCCGGGCCACGGCGTCGCGGCCGGCCATGTCCAGGCCGGCGTACGGACGGCCCTCCTTGAGGACGACGCGGTCGCCGGTCTCGTTGTGGTGGCCGAGGTACACGCCGCCGCCGTTGGAGAACTGGATGACGCCGTCGATCGTGTACGCGAGTTCGTTCGTGGTGACGGCGTTGCGGGCGTCGAGGTGCGGCTGCAGGAAGTCCGGCAGCTGGACCCACGGCGGCAGCACGAAGGTCGGGCCGCGATGGTCGGGCACCAGGTTGCCGTGGGCATCCGCGACGGCCAGCACCCGTTCACCGGTCGGCGACAGGCAGTACCGGCTGACGAAGGCGCCGTACCGGACGAACAGCGGACCCTCGGCGTAGCGCAGATCGCTCAGGATATAAGGGCCTTCGACGCCGTGCAGTACCTCGTCGAGCTCCTTCAGCACCAGCTCGAGCTGTGCGTCGTCGGTGGGGTAGATCGTCACCAGCTTGCCGCTCGACCCGCGGGGAGCGGCCTTCGAGTTCGTCATCACCAGGACGGCTTCGTTGCGCAGGAACTTGAACGCGATGCCGCGCGGGACGCAGTACTCCCAGACGGCCTCGAGCGTCCGCTCGACGTCCTGCAGGCGCGCCGAGACGTGCACCTTCCAGCCCTGCTCGGGCAGCCGGAGTCCGGCCGGGGCGTAGTGCATCCACTGCTCGCCCGGCACGTGCTGCCACCCGTCCGGGAGCGATCGCCGGGTGATCGCGAAATCCGGATGCCGAGCACCGCGGTTGGCCGGCGTCTCGTAGAAATGCCGGTCCGCGAGGCAGTAGAACTCGTAACTCTCGTGCATGACTGTCCGACCCCCTTTCCGTGGTGCCCCGGAAAATCCTGAAGGTCTTTCAGTGCTCGGCGTAGTGCACGATGTCATCACTCTGACGTGAAGAACCCATGCACTACGAGTGAGTAACTAAACACTCCTCGTTACCGAACCGCGCTCCCCCAGCGCAATTCCCCCCGTAACAACATGTCAATCCCCAACAACCCCATCACAACCCGTAACTTCCCTTGTCGAGTGTCGTGCCCCGACCGTCATACCGGGTAGGTGTGGATTTCGGTGGCTTTGAGGGTGGGGTGGAGGGGTTGGCCGGGGGTCAGGTGGAGGTCGGCTACTGCGGCGGGGGTGATGTCGGCGAGGAGGTCGGCGGGGCCGGTGGGGGAGGCGTTGAGGCGGACGCGGACCGTGTGGGCGTGTTGCTCGATGCCGGTGACCACCGCGGGCCACGTGTTGCGTGGGCTGCCGGACGGGGGCTCGGTGTAGAGGCTGACGGCGGTGGGCGGGAATGCCACGTGGACAGGACCTGTGGCCGGCTCCGCGAGGGTGATGATGCCGCCGTCGGCGAGCGTGACGGTGGTCCCGGCAGCGGTGCCTCGGTAGAGGTTGAGTCCAACGAGCTGGGCGACATAGTCAGTACGGGGGCGGTGCGCGACCTCGGTGGGTTTGCCCTCCTGCACCACCTGGCCGTTCTCGATGATGACCAGCCGGTCGGCGAGCACCATGGCGTCCAGCGGGTCATGGGTGACCAGCAGTGTGCGGCCCCCGAAGCGGGACAGGTGCTGACCGAGCTCTGCGCGGACGTGCAACGTGGTACTCGCATCCAGTGCGGCAAGGGGCTCGTCCAGCAGCAGGAGCTCCGGGTCCGTCGCCAATGCACGCGCGAGCGCAACGCGTTGCGCCTGACCACCTGACAGCGAGCGCGGGCGGCTACGCGCGTACTCCGCGAGTCCGACCACCTCCAGCCAACGCGCGGCCTCCGCTCGAGCGGTCTGCTTCTCCATCCCGCGGGCCCGTAGCCCGAACGCCACGTTCTCCAAGCAGGACAGGTGATTGAAGAGCAGGTAGTCCTGGAACACCACGCCGATCGGGCGGCGTTCGGGCGTACGGAAGGTACGCGGCGGCTCGTCCCACACCGCCTGGTCCAAGGCGATCCGTCCGCTGTCCACAGCGAGCAGGCCGGAGATGGCACGGAGCGCGGTGGACTTGCCGGCACCGTTAGGTCCGAGGAGCGCGACCACCTCGCCAGGCTCAACGGTCAGGTCCAGGGCGAGCTCGAAGTCGCCACGGCGTACCTTGACATCCGCGTACAGAGTCATCGCAGCCCACTGATCCAGCGCTCGCGCAGAGACGCCAGTACGACTACAGAGACGAGCAGGAGCACCAAGCTCAGTACGACGGCCACGTCTGGGTCGGTCTCCAATGCCAGGTAGACGGCCAGCGGCATGGTCGTCGTACGGCCTGGAAAGTTGCCCGCGAATGTGATGGTCGCGCCGAACTCGCCTAGTGCCCGCGCCCAGCACAGCACCATCCCGGCAACGACCCCAGGTGCGATCGACGGCAGTGTCACGCGCCGGAAAGTCGTCCAGCGGCCCGCGCCAAGGGTCGCGGCCGCCTCCTCGTACCGCGGGTCGGCGGCACGCAGTGCGCCCTCCACCGAGATCACCAGGAACGGCATCGCCACGAATGCCTCCGCGACCACCACACCGGCCGTTGTGAAGGGCAACGAGATCCCTAACCAGGCGTCGAGGTGCTGACCGACCAGACCGCGCCGTCCGAGCACCAGTAGTAGCGCCACTCCACCGACGACCGGTGGGAGCACCAAGGGCACCGTCACGAACGCCCTGATCACACTCCGGCCTGGCAGCTCGCCTCGAGCGAGCAGCCAGGCCAGTGGAACGCCCAGCAGCACACAAAGCGCAGTGGCTGCCGTAGCGCACAAGAGCGACAGCCGCAGCGCCTCCCCGACATCAGCACTGAACAGGCGCCCCGGCAGCGTCGACCACGGTGCCTTGGCAAGCAACCCGATCAGTGGGACGAGCAGGAACGCCAGCCCGAGCAACGCAGGCAGCAAGAGTACGAGGGGCAGGCGCCCGCTCGTGCTTCTGCCACGGCGACTCACGGTGCGTCGAAGCCGGCGGCCGTCAGAACGCTCTTGCCCTTGTCGGACAGCACGTAGTCGACGAACGCCTTGGCGCCGTCCGGGTTCGGAGCCTTGGACAGTGTGGCGATCGGGTACTCGTTGACGGCCTTGCTCGACTCCGGGAACTCGATGCCCTCGACCTTGTCCTTCGCGGCCTGCACGTCGGTCTTGTACACCAGTGCGGCGTCGACCTCACCCAGGTTGACCTTGGTCAGCGCGGCCTTCACGTCCTGCTCGAGACTGTCCGGCTGTGCGGTGATCCCGATCGCCTTGAAGACCTTGTCCGCGGCCGCACCGCACGGCACCTGGACGGCACAGATCGCGATCTTCTTGTTCGCGTCGGCGAAGTCCTTGATCCCGGTGATCTTGCCCGGGTTGCCCTTCGGGACCGCGATCTCCAGCGTGTTCTTCACGAACGTCGTCGGGGT
>DASSDE010000463.1:0-2735 GCA_035697365.1 Kribbella sp.
ATTCGCCGTACAGCTCGTCGTAGAAGTCGATCGGGACCCACGGGAAGTAGACGTTGTCGGCCCGCGTTCCCGGAACCGCACCGAGGCCGTTGATGACGGTCGCCGCACCGTTGGCGTGCCCAACGGCGTACAGGTAGCTGGTCTTGGTGTCCTTGTCGATGCCGAGGAGCAACGTGCCGTACTGGCCGCACCGCGACGCGACAAGGGCCTCGAAACCCTGCCACGTACGGCTCCGCACCTGCTTGACGACCGGCTTCATCGGCGAGGTCGTCGGGATGTGGATCGTGTAGAGCGCGCCGCCCTTGGTGGTGGCCAGGAAGGTGTCGTACGTCTTGGTCTTGGCGATCAGTGCCATCGTCTTGACCGCCGAGAAGCCCGGGTACGAGCCGGTGCTGCTCCAGGTCTTGCCGACGTTCCAGCGGTACAGCACGCCGTCGTTGCGCAGTGCGTACGCGGTCGTCCGCCCGGGGTCGTTGAGCGTGCTGAAGCCGGAGACCTCCAGGAACGTGAACGGGGTCCAGCCGCCGCCGATCCTGGTGAGCGAATGCGGGAAGGTCGGGTCGATCTGCCCGGTGCCGTCGATCGCGTAGCTGCTCCAGTAGAGGCTGTCCCCGATCACGACCGTGCCGTACTCGTCGGCGCCGGCGATGTTCGGCACGCTCGAGAACCTGCTGCTGAGCCGGACCGCGCCGGGCGCGTACACACCGGTCGTCTTGAACGGGTTGGTCGCCGTCGGTGGGGTGTTCGCCGTGATCCCGGTCGACACGTGTGCCCCACTGGCGTCCACCGACCCGAGCGGCATTTCGCAGGCCGCGGTCGTACCAGCCCGCACCGTCGGCTTCGGCGGCTTCGCCACACCCGCCGCACCAGCCGTACCCGCCGCACCAGCTGTAGCCGGTGCCAGCGCGCTGATTGCCAGCGCGGCACCGCCGGCCAGCGCCATGAGTTTCCGCTTCATCGTCCCCGGTCCCCTAAGCCTCGTGGAGTCGTTCCCACAGACCTTGATACGAAGCGGACACGGAAAGTTGCGGGATTCAGAGGTTGGTGTAGGCGGTGACGAGGGTGGCGGCGTCGGCTTCCCAGTTGAGGGTTGCGGCTGCGGTGCGGACGCCGTCGGTGTAGGTGGTGTAGCTCTCGATCACCGTACGGACCGCCGTCGCCAGCGAGTCGGCGTTGCCCGGTTCGTACAGGCCGCCGAGTTTGTGCTGGGTGACGACCGCACGCAGCTCGGGCAGATCGGCGGCAATCACCGGCACACCGGCGCGCACCGCGTGGAAGAGCTTGTTGGGAAGGGCGAGCCGGTGGTTCTCGCAGGTGTTGGTCAGGGTGACCAGCGAGATGCCGTACGTACGCAACGTGTCGTCGACCTCGTCGAGCGAGCGCTCCGGCACCGTCTCAACCGGCCCCAGATCCAAGCGGTAGTTGGGATCCACCGACCCCATCAGTACGGTCCGGAACGGCGCCAGCTGACGAGCCGCCGCGACAACGGTCGGCAGGTCCCGACCGGCTCCGATCCGCCCGGCGTACAGCAGGCCCTCGGGCTGCGCCGGCGCCGGCGGTACGTCGTGGGCGCGCGGGAACGTGTTCCGTACGACGCGCACGTCGGTGAGCCCGCGCGACCGCAACCGCGCGGCGATCCCGTCCGACACCGTGAAGACGACCCGGGCACGCGACGCCAGCGAGATCTCGTACCGGCGGCCGCGCGCCCGCCACAACGGCGTCGGCCGCCCCGGCAGTGCCCGGTCGAACCACAGCTCGTGACTGTCGTACACCAGCGCCGCCGACCACTTCTCGGCGTACTCGGCGGCAAGCTCCAGCGTGTTGAAGTCGTGCGCATGCACCACGTCGACCGGCCCGGCCGCCGCGACCCGCGGCGCCGCTGCGATCCGCCACTGCTTCTCGGTGCGCGAGCGGTGCTCCGGCAGCAACAACCACCGGCCGAACCGCTTCGCCAGCACCTTCGGCCCGGTGTGCCCGTGCCCGACCGTGAGCCCGCCGTTCCCGGCGCGCAGACCGGACGAGCGGGAGACCGACTCCACCGTGATCCCAGGACCGATCTCGAAGTCGTCGGGGACGTCGCGGCCGATCACGTGCAGCGTGTGACCGGCCGCGGCGAGCGCCGTCGCCTCCCGCAGGATCCGCGAGTCCCCGGCGATCGGGGACTGCGCGATCATCAGAATCCGCACTTACTCGCTCTCGTCCTCGAACGACAGTTCGTTGTTCAAGAAGGGCAGCAACTCCGCGACCGACTTCCGCCCGTCGTGCAGGTCCCGGACGAAACCCGGTCCCGCGTCGGCGATCTTGCGGGCCGTGTCGCGCTCGGCGACCAGCCGCTCGATCACCTCCGCCAGGTCGTCCGGGTTCGCCTCGGCGATCGGCAGGTCGGTCGGCAGCAGGTCGCGGACCGGGTCCGCGATGTGCCCGACGGTGACCCGGCCGGCCGCCATCGCCTCGCAGGCGAACACGCCGTACGAACCGAGCAGCAACTGGTCGACCACGATGTCGGCGCTCTTCACCATCTCGGCGAGCTCCGCGTGCGGCACGCCCTGAACCCGGTTGTACTTGATCAGGCCTCGTGCATCCAGGTCCGTCAGCACCGGGTCGACGTACGCCGATCCCTTCAGAGCCGAAGCCGACGGCGCGTGCAGCACCACCGGGACCTCGCGCTCGAGCACCGGCTGCGTCGACACGAAGCTGTCGACGTCGACGGCGAGCGGCAACCAGATGCCGTTGTC
>DASSDE010000464.1:0-2475 GCA_035697365.1 Kribbella sp.
CTTTCTGGTGACACTGGCCTGCGGCATCGCCCAACTGGTGCATCGACCGCTGTACGACCATGTCGTACGGGACGCCGCTCAGATCAACGACGGGCAGTGGTACCGCCTGCTCACCGGCATGTTCTTCCAGGACGGCTGGGCAGCCGGCCTGGTCTCGAACCTGATCCTGCTGGCGGTCGTCGGAACGGTCGCCGAACGCGTCCTCGGCCGGTGGCGCTGGCTCGTCCTGTACTTCGGCTGCGGGTGGCTCGGTCAGCTCCTCAGCTACGCCTGGCTCAACCCCGTCGGCGCAGGCAACTCGATGTGCGTCGCCGCCCTGATCGGCGGCCTCGCGATGACGGTGCTCCTGGCCCAGCGCCACGGAGTCACACTGCCGCTACCACTCCGGATCACCGCGTTCCTCGTCCCGGCGCTGGCCGTGGTGGACACCGCCGTCCAGGACAACCACGGTCTCCCCTGCCTGCTCGCCATGGGCCTCATGTACCTCATTGCGCCGACACCAGCGCCTGAGGTGCGGCCGGCGTAAGAGGATTCAGTTGGTTTGGCGGCGGGTACTCGGGGGTGGTCCCGGCGGCGGTACAACCATGCGCCGCAATGCGCCGGGACGGCACAGGCAGGGCAACCCGCACATGACAACGACTAGTCCAGTCCGACAGTCCCATGCAGAACAGTCAGCGCGGACGGAGGGCCTGCTCAGGGCCGCGTTCGCCAGTCGTGGACCGTGCCGGGACGAGCTCGTCGATCAGGCGATCGTCAGCGCGCTCCCGCTCGCCCGCACCCTCGCCGGCCGTTACCGCGGCCGCGGAGTCGACGACGAGGACCTCGAGCAGATCGCCGTCGAACACCTCATCCGCGCACTGCGCAACTACCGTCCCACCCCGGGCTCGGACTTCCGGTCGTACGCGGTGCCGACGATCCGCGGCGGCATCCGGCACCATTTCCGCGACAACGCCTGGGCGATCAAACTCCCCCGCCGGCTGCAAGAGGTCCAGAGCCGGGTGAACGCCGTCCAGACCTCGCTGGCGGTCAGCCTCGGGCACTGGCCCGACCACGCCGAACTCGCCGAGGCGATCGACGTCGACGTCTCCGAGATCGCCGAAGCAGAACAGGCCCGCGGCTGCTTCCAGCCGTCCTCCCTGGACGCCGAACCGCCGCCGGAGACCGGCAACCAGAGTCCGATCCGCCGACTCGCGTCGCAGGGCGACACCTACGAGCTCGTCGACCAGGTCCATTCACTGCAACCCGTCGTGGCCGGCCTGCCCGCCAGAGATCAACTCATCCTGCGCCGGCGCTTCGTCGACCACTACACCCAGGCCGAGATCGGCGCCGAGATCGGCGTCAGCCAGATGCAGATCTCCCGCCGCCTGCGCTCGATCCTCGCCCAACTCCAACTCGCGATGTCGGCCTGACACCCGCGGGGTCACTGCTGATAGCGGCCCGCGAACTGGGTGCCTCGGGTCGCGTCGACGAAGGTGAGGCCGACGACGGAGTTGTTCGCGACGATCCAGCGGAGGTCGTAACAGGCGCGGTACGAGGGCGGCCAGAACGAGCAGAACCCGCCGTCCGCCGACCACGAGCCGACACTGTCGCCACCGCGATCCGTGTACGTCGTGGAGCCGGACGGATCGAAGACCTGCCGAGCGCCGTCGTCGTACAGCAGCACACCCGCAGTCACCGCCCTCACGATGTCCTTCGCGGCCACCACCTCCCCGTCAGCCACGTGCATGTCCCCCAGCGATTCCATCATCGTGACACCCCTTCCACCTGGCTCGCGAAGCCCATCACGCCTTGTCCCCGAGCTGGCTGCGCACCAGCCACTGATCGCGCTCCAGCGCACGGACGACGTCCACCAGTACGTCCTGCGTCACGAGATCCGCCGCCCCGATCGAGACGAGCCGTTCGCGGATCCGCTCGGAGACGGAGGCGATCCGTCGCGTCAGCTCCCAGATCACCACGTGGTCGGCCATCGACCGAACCGCAACCGCCTCTACCTGTGAGCCGGCCGAGACTGCTGCCGCCTGCCCGTCGGGAATGACGCCCAGCGTCACCATGCGTTCGGCCACCTGGTCGGCGAGCTCGCGCCACTGTCCGACCAGTTCGTCGAGGAACAGATGAACGCTCCGCGCCGCCGGGCCGACAACCGTCCAGTGCAACTGTTTGCCGATCAGCGACAGGTCGATCAGGTCCTGCAGAACCACCTGCAACTCCTGGCCGACCGCAGTCCGCTCGTTCGGATTGTCCAGCGGTGGCAGCTGCACAGAGTTCGCCACGTGATCCATCAACGCGCCTCCTCGAGTTGGTACCGGCCCTCGATTGAACAACCACCCCGCCAACGATCGCCCCGGGCAACCCCCCAGCCGAAACCCCAGTGCCGCGGGAGTTTTGGAGGAACTCTGCATTAACAGGGATGGATGGTCTGGCGCGGAGGGGCGGGGCGCACTTAATGTGCTGTCGTTTCGGCCCGCCCGCCCGTTG
>DASSDE010000465.1:0-7153 GCA_035697365.1 Kribbella sp.
GTCCGGCAGCGGCGTGCCGCCGAAGTACCCCATCAGCATCCGGGCCGCGGCCTGACCCATCTGGCGCATCGGCTGATGCACAGTGGTCAGCGGCGGTTCGGTGTGCTCGGCGTACGGGATGTCGTCGAAACCGACCACGGACACGTCGCTCGGCACGTTCCGCCCGGTCTCCCGGACGGCCTGCACGGCACCGCCCGCGGAGAGGTCGTTGTGGGCGAAGACCGCGTCGAACTCGACTCGCTCGCCGAGCGCGTGCTGGACGCCCTGGCGCCCGCTCTCGTAGGTGAAATCGCCTTCGAACACGAGCCGCGGATCGAGCTCGATGCCGGCCGCCGCGTAGGTGTCGCGGAAGCCGTCCAGGCGTTCATGGGTACAGCCGAAGCGCTCGACACCGGTGATCACCAGCGGCCGGTGCCGGCCGAGCTCCAGCAGGTGCCGGGCGGCGGACTCGCCGCCGGCGTAGTTGGTGGTGGCGACGGACGGGAACTGCGGGCGCTTGTCGCGGTCGTCGATCAGGACCACCGGCAGACCACGCGCGTGGAGTTGCTCGATGTAGGTGAGGGTGCCCTCGGGCTCGATCACCAGCAGGCCGTCGAACGACTGCGACGAGACCTGGGACGCGAACTGCTGCATCGACTCGGCACCCCGGTTGAAGGTGAACAGCAGCAGCCCGTAGCCCTCGCTCTCGACCACGTCGACGGCGCCCTGCAGCACCTCGCCCATCCAGGGCCAGGTGAGCGACGGGACCAGCATCCCGACGATCCGGGTCCGGCCGCGGGCCAGCCCGACGGCGCGGGCGCTCGGCACGTACCCGAGCTCCTCGATCACCTGCCGGACGCGCTCGGCGGTCCGCAGGTCCAGCTCACCCTTGCCGTTGAGGACGCGCGACACGGTGGTCTTGCTGACGCCGGCACGGGCCGCGACGTCCGCGATCGTGATGGACACGCTGAATCTCTCCCCTCGGGCGGTGGGGCCGGAACCGTCGGAACCGGTTTCGGAAGCGGTTCCGTAGATGAAAGCCGAGTCGAACAGGTGCCGTCAATCACGGAGCGGTAACGAATCGCTGCTTAGTTCACGACTTGGAAGAAGGGAGCTCTTCCGCCGGGCGGGGCGGCATGATGAACTCGTGGGCGAGCGGCCCGCTTCGGGCCGGGCAGCAGCATTCACGGATCGTTCACGGTGAGGTTGAGGGATGGAAGTTCGCCGGACCACGGTGCGCGACATGCGCCGGTCCAACCGCTCGGTGATCCTCACCAGCATCTACCGCGAGGGTCCGCTGAGTCGCCAGGAGCTGACCGTCCGGACGTCGCTCAGCGCCGCCAGCGTCAGCAACCTGGTCGCGGAGCTGATCGCGGAGGGCGTGGTCGAGGAGGCCGGCTCGGTGGAGTCCGAGGGCGGTCGTCCCCGGGTGTTGTTGCGGGTGGCACCGACCTTCCGGTACGTCGTGGGCGCCGAGGTCGGCGAGACCCGGGTCCGGGTGGAGCTGTTCGACCTGGCGATGAACGTGCTCGCGCGGGCCGATCATCCGATCAGTACGCCGACGCCCGACGAGGTCGTGAAGCACGTACTGGAAGGGCTTTCGACCGTCGTCGCGTCGTCGGAGGTGCGTCCGGAGCAGATCCTCGGCCTCGGGGTCGCGGTCTCCGGCGTTGTCGAGGACAACGCGATCGTCGACGCGCAGACGCTCGGCTGGGAGGGCGTGCCGCTCGCCGCGTTGCTTGCCGAGGGCACCGATATTCCGGTGCATGTGGACAACGGTGCGAACATGCTCGGCCAGGCGGAGATGTGGTTCGGTGCGGGTCGTGGCGCGACCGATGCGGTGGTCGCGCTCGTCGGCTCCGGTGTGGGATCCGCCTTGGTGGCCGGGGGATCCAGCTACCGCGGCGCCCGGAGCAGCGCGGGCGAGTGGGGCCACATGACGATCGTGTACGGCGGCCGGCCGTGCCGGTGTGGAGCGCTCGGCTGCCTCGAGGCGTACGTCGGCGCCGAGGGCGTCCTGGACCGTTACCGGCTGGCCGGTGGCGCGGTCAGCGGTGACGAAGAGGCCGCCTTCGTCGAGGTTCTGGAGTCGGCGGAGGAGCCGGCGGCAACGGTCGTCGCGGACACGATCGGCTACCTGGCCGCCGGTTTCGCGAACCTCGTGAACCTGGTCAACCCCGAGCGGATCGTGCTCGGCGGCTGGGCCGGCCTGCTGCTCGGCGAGAAGTACCTGGACGAGTTGCGGGCCGAGGTCGGCAAGCACGCGCTGCGCCGCCCGTACGCCCAGGTCTCCATCGTGCTGTGCGAACTGGGCCGCGACGCCGTAGCACTCGGCGCCGCGACCCTCCCCGTAGTACGCCTACTCCGCGATGGTGGAGCAGTTCGCTAGACGGTCCACTTCTGGTTCGCGCCGCCGGAGCAGGTCCAGATTTGGGTCGGTGTGGAGTTGGCGGAGATGTTGCCGGTGACATCGAGGCACTTGTTCGCCTTGGGGTTCACCAAGTCGTGGCCTGAGCTGTAAACCCATTGCTGGGCAGCGTTTCCGTTACAGGTCGCGATCTGGACCCTGGTGCCGTCGGTGATTCCGGCGTTCGCGACGTCGAGACATTTGCCCAGGGCGCGGATCGTTCCGTCGCCGGGGCGCGTCCACTTCTGGGCGTTGGTCCCGTTGCAGTCGTACAGCTGCACCGTGGTGCCGTCCGCGGGGTTCGCTCCGGCGACGTCCAGGCACTTGCCGGCCAGGCCGGTGATCTGGGAGCCGCCACCACCGGAGCTGCCCAGGGTGGAGACGCGCACGTAGTCGACCGTCATGGTCTGCGGGAACTGCGTCGTGCCGTCCGGGTAACCAGGCCAGTAGCCGCCGACCGCGAGGTTCAGGATCATGAAGAACGGGTGGTTGAAGACCCAGGCGTTGCCGTTCAGATCGGCCGGCGTCCGGCGCTGGTACTGCACGCCGTCGACGGACCAGGTGATCGAGTCCGGCGCCCAGTCGACCGCGAAGGTGTGGAAGTCGTCGGCGAACGACCAGCCGTTCGGATGGTTGTACGCGGCCCCGATCCCGCCGGCGCCGGAGTACCCGGGACCGTGGATCGTGCCGTGCACGGTGGCCGGCTCCTTGCCGATGTTCTCCATGATGTCGATCTCGCCGTCGTTCGGCCAGTTGCCGCCGCCGAGCATCCAGAACGCGGGCCAGATCCCTTGCCCGCGGGGGATCTTGATGCGAGCCTCGAACCGGCCGTACGTCTGGGTGAAGGTTTGCGCGGTCAGCAGCCGTGCCGACGTGTACTGGCACGGGCCGTAGTGGCACTGGTAGCCGCCGTTCTCCTGCCGGGCGGTGATCACCAGGTTGCCGTTGCCGTCGAGTGCGGAGTTGTTGCGGCTGTCGGTGTAGTACTCACGTTCGTCGTTGCCCCAGCCGTTGCCGCCGATGTCGTACCGCCACTTGGCGGGATCGGGGGCCTGGCCGGCGGGGCCGTCGAAGTTGTCTTCCCAGACCGTCGCCGTCTGGGCGGCGGCGGCCTGCTGATGGCCGGAGGCGGCCGGCTGGACGAGCGCGGTGCCGACTGCGAGGGCACCGATCGCCAGCAGTGCGAGCAAGCGGGGACGCTTCATGAAGTACCTCATTTCGGGGGCGTTTGAATGAGGACGTAATTGGCCCGCAGCGTGCCGTGAGAACGCTCCCACGTCAACCCCACGACTAATTAAACGATCTGAAAAAAGTCGTGCCGCGGCGTTGACACCGGTATGCACGGATGGTTACCTCGTGCTGACCACCTGTTGCGGCGCGGGCAGACGCCGGCAACGGGCACCGCCCCGAACTCCTTTGAGACAAGGGAGAACCGCCCCATGAAACGACTTCTGCCTGTCCTGGTGGCTGCCCTCTGCGCAGCGAGTGCCGGGCTCGGCATCGGCACCGCCCAGCCGGCCCAGGCCGCCGGCGAGCAGGTCAACGTCTGGCTGACCACCACCAACGACTCCGGTGGCCGCAACGTGACCCGGGGTCTGCAGCAGCAGACCCCGGTGAACTTCGGCCCGGCCGGCGGCTCCGCCAACCAAACCGTCACGGTCAACGAGAACACGACGTACCAATCCTTCGAAGGCGGCGGCGCGTCGTTCGCGGACAGTTCGGCGTGGCTGCTGAACAGCAGCAACGTGATCTCGGCCGCGACTCGCGACCAGGTGATGAAGGACCTGTTCGACCCGGTGAACGGGATCGGCCTGTCCTTCGTCCGGAACCCGATGGGCGCCTCCGACCTCGCCCGCTTCAACTACTCCTACGACGACACGTGTTGCGACCTGAACGACTTCAGCATCCAGCACGACCTGGCTGACGTCGTACCGCTCACCAAGCAGGCGAGGCAATTGAACCCGAACCTGAAGGTGATGGGTTCGCCGTGGAGTGCGCCGGCGTGGATGAAGGACAACAACGACTTCGTCCATCGCGGCTGGCTGAAGTGGGAGTACGCACCGACGTACGCGCAGTACTTCGTCAAGTATCTGCAGCAGAATGAGGCCCAGGGCAACCACATCGACTACATCTCGGTGCAGAACGAGCCGACCTGTTGCGGCAACGACAACACCGGCTATGCGTCGATGAACTGGAACGGCTCCGGGCTGCTCGAGTTCACCAAGAACAACCTGCTGCCCGCGCTGCATGCCGCCGGGCTGACCACGAAGGTGCTGATCCTCGACTACAACTGGGGCAATTACAACGACCTCGGTTCGGTGCCGATCGCGGACGCGACGCTGCGCAACGACCCGAACTTCGGCGGCATCGCCTGGCACGGGTACGGCGGCGACGTGAACCTGCAGACCCAGATCCACAACCAGTACCCGTCGGTGAACGCGTACATGACCGAGCACTCCGGCGGAACCTGGATCGGCAACCAGCAGACCGAGGACATGAACAACCTGATCGACTACACCCGCAACTGGGACAAGTCGTGGGTCAAGTGGGGCATCGCGCTCGACGAGGACCATCTGCCGTACGTCGGCGCCGGATGCAACGTCTGCACGGGGCTCGTGACCGTGCACCGCAACGACGGCCAGCGCGGACAGGTCACGAAGACCGTCGAGTACTACACGATGGGCCACCTGACCAAGTTCGTGAAGCCGGGTGCGCTGCGGATCGACTCCACCGCGAACAACTCGGTGAAGAACGTGGCCTGGAAGAACCCGGACGGTTCCAAGGCCCTGATCGCGTACAACACCACGGGCGGTTCGCAGTCGGTACGGGTGAACTGGGGCTCGCAGTCCTTCGTCTACACGTTGCCGGCGCAGACGTCCGCGACCTTCACCTGGTCCGGTTCGCAGAGCGGTGACGGTGGAGGCGGCGGCGGACAGATCACCGGGCTGGCCGGTAAGTGCATGGACGTGGCCGGCGCCAACAGTGCCGACGGTACGACGGTCCAGCTGTACGACTGCAACGGTACGAACGCGCAGCAGTGGCAGCGTCCCGGTGACGGGACGCTCCGCGCACTCGGCAAGTGCCTCGACGTCAACGCCGGCTCCGTGGCGAACGGCGCACGAGTGCAGCTCTACACGTGTAACGGCAGTGCGGCTCAGCAATGGACCTATACGAGTGGGAGAGATCTGGTGAATCCACAGGCGAACAAGTGTCTCGATGTCACGAACAACACCTCCGCGAACGGCACCCCACTGCAGCTGTGGACCTGCACCGGTGCCGCGAACCAGAAGTGGACCGTGTCATGAGGCGGCTGCTGGTCGGGGGTGCGGCCCTCGTACTCGGATTGACCATGGTGTCTCCGGCACAGGCTGCTACCGGGACTGTGACCGGTCTGGCCGGGAAGTGCATGGACGTCGCGGGTGCAGCAACGGCTGATGGGACACAGGTGCAGCTGTACGACTGCAACGGGACAGGTGCGCAGCAGTGGTCCCGCTCCAGCGACGGGACACTGCGGGCGCTGGGCAAGTGCTTGGACGTTTCGGGCGGGTCTCTTGCCAACGGTGCGCGCGTGCAGCTCTGGACCTGCAACGGATCTGCTGCGCAGCAGTGGACGTATACGTCCGGCCGCGACCTGGTGAACCCACAGGCGAACAAGTGTCTCGATGTCACCGGCAACACCTCCGCGAACGGTACGCCGCTGCAGCTGTGGAGCTGCACCGGTGCAGCGAACCGGAAGTGGAACGCTCCGAGTGGCGACACCACCACACCGCCTGCGGGTGGTGCACCGATGGCGGCAGCGCCGTACCTGTACCAGGGCTGGGGCAACCCGCCGAGCCCGGCGACCGTGATGAACGCGACCGGGGTCAAGTGGTTCACGATGGCGTTCATCCTGTCCAACGGCTACTGCAACCCGCAGTGGGACGGCGGGCGTGGGCTGACCGGCGGGGTCGACCAGCAGGCGCTGAACAACATCCGCGCCGACGGTGGTGACGCCGTGGTGTCCTTCGGCGGGTGGTCCGGCAACAAGCTCGGGCAGAGTTGCAACAGCGCGAGCGAGCTGGCGGCGGCGTACCAGAAGGTCATCAACGCGCTGTCGCTGAAGGCGATCGACATCGACATCGAGGACCAGGAGATGGCGCAGGCTCCGGTGCGTCAGAAGGTGATCGACGCGCTGAAGATCATCGAGCAGAACAACCCGGGCATCGTCACCTACATGACGATGGGGACCGGGACCAGCGGCCCGGACGGTGACGGTCAGGACCTGATCCGGCGCGGCGCTGCCTCCGGGCTGAACCTGGACGGCTGGGTGATCATGCCCTTCAACTTCGGTGGCGGTACCAACAACATGGGTTCGCTGTCGGTGCAGGCGGCCGAGGGGCTCAAGAACACGGTCAAGTCGGCGTACGGGCTGAGCGACGACGCGGCGTACCGGAAGATCGGGATCTCGTCGATGAACGGGATCACCGACAACGCCGAGCGGGTCAACCTGTCGGACTTCGAGACGATGCTGTCGTACGCGTCGCAGCACCACCTGGCCCGGTTCACCTTCTGGTCCGTCAACCGCGACCGCCCCTGCGCCGGCGGCAGCGCCGACAGCTGCTCCGGCATCCCCCAAAACCCCTGGGACTTCACCAAGGTGATCGCCCGTTACCGAGGCTGAACCGCCAGGCCATCACAATCGCGCGCCGCTGACGGCAATCACGCTCGGGCCTCCTCGTCGTCGGCAATTGCGATGGCCTGGGGCTCCGCCTCGCGCCGGATCCGGTC
>DASSDE010000466.1:0-3289 GCA_035697365.1 Kribbella sp.
CATCTTCATCTGCTCCGGCGAGGTGTTCTGCGCCTCGTCCAGGATGATGTAGGCGTCGTTCAGCGTCCGGCCGCGCATGTAGGCCAGCGGCGCGATCTCGATCGTGCCGGCCGTCATCAGCCGCGGGATGGACTCCGGGTCGAGCATGTCGTGCAGCGCGTCGTACAGCGGCCGCAGGTACGGGTCGATCTTCTCCGACAGGGTGCCGGGCAGGAACCCGAGCCGCTCGCCGGCCTCGACGGCCGGCCGGGTCAGGATGATCCGGGTGACCTCCTTGGCCTGCAGCGCCTGGACCGCCTTCGCGACCGCCAGGTAGGTCTTGCCGGTACCGGCCGGGCCGATGCCGAACACGATCGTGTTCTTGTCGATCGCGTCCACGTAGCGCTTCTGGTTCAGCGTCTTCGGGCGGATCGTCCGGCCGCGGCTGGACAGGATGTTCTGGGTCAGCACGTCGGCCGGGCTCTCGGCCGTGGCCTGCTTGATCATCGCGATGCTGCGCTCGACGGAGTCGGCGGTCAGCCCGTGCCCGGTGCGCACGACGGCGATCAGCTCGTCGATCAGCCGCTCGGCCAGCGCCAGCTCGGCCGGATCCCCGGCGAGCGTGATCTCGTTGCCGCGGACCAGGATGTCGGCCGCGAACTCCTTCTCGACGATCCGGAGGAACTCGTCCCGGGCTCCGAGCAGGGCCACCATGTCGATGCTGTTCGGCACGACGATCTTGTGCGACGCCTGCGTGGTGGTTCCTGCACCTGGAACCGCACCGTTGCGGTGCGCCTCCGGTTCGATACTGCGTGGCCTGGACAGGCTCTTCCTCCTGAGTACTGGTGATGGAGCCTCCATGCTAGCCGTCCAGCCCCACACCCTCACGCGTAATTCCCCGGGACACCCCTCCGGGAGGCCGCTCGCCCGGAGCCACAGGCGCCGGACGGGCGGCCGCGTTCGGGGTCAGGACGCCGGCCAGGCGCTTGATCTCGTCGGCCTCGCGGCCGGGCCGGAGCACGCCGTGCTCGAGCGCCAGCCGGCGATTGCGCTCGAGCGTCCACTCCTGCGTGGGGTGCAGATTGACGGTCACACCGGACGGCGACGGACGCAGCAGCGGCGCCAACTCGTTGCGCCGGGCCCGATCCGCCGCCTCCGGCGCGAGGCCGCGGCTGAGTTCGGAGCTGCGCAGCAGCCGGTACGTCGCCTCGATCGCGGCCCGGGTGGATCCGGATGTCGCGGGCGGCTTGTCGAACTCGTCGGAGTGGGTGTTCCGGCCGTCGTCGACCCCGACCGCGTGCGCGGGCGTGAAGACGTGCAGCGATTGCACCGGCGCGGCGGGATCACCGTCGTACACCGAGTCGGCGCGCCAGGCGTGCGCTCCGGAATAGCTGTCCTGCAAGGCGTGTGCGGCGGCGCCGAGGTGCCGGAAGCCGTCCTCGGCGGAGGCCTGCGCGAGCTGCTCGTACACGTACTCGACGTTGGTCTGCAGGTTGTCCCAGCCCTTGCGGAACGGGTCCGCCATGAAGTGCTCGCGCTGCGCGTCCGGATTCGCGTACGCCGAGTGCGCCGTAGGGCCGAGGCCCGCGTACGGCACGGACCTGCCGGAGCCGGCGAAGTTGTCGATCAGGCCGGCACCGAGCGGACGGTCCTGGTGCGCCTGCGCCTTGTCGAGCGCCGCGGCGTACTCCTGCTGACCGAGACCGCGGATCATCCCGTCGGTAGCAAGCTCCGCGTACAGCCGCCCGACCGCCGCGTACGTGATGTCGTGATGGCCCGACCACTCGCCGTCACCGCGTTGCTTCACAACACCAGGTTGCCATCAGATCGGGCCACGCCTGTTGTCAACCTGGGACGAGGTCTTTGCGTCGTCTTTTCGTGGCACAACCGGCCGTGGTGTACGAAGAGTGCGTGACACATGAGTCCTCGTGGGATGCCGACGAGGCACTGACGGCTGTCTACACCGCGCACTACACCTCGCTCGTCCGCCTCGGCGCGCTGCTGCTGCGCGACACCGGTACGGCCGAGGAGATCGTCCAGGACGCGTTCGTCGCGATGCACGGCCGGTGGCACCGGCTGCGCGATCCGCACAAGGCGCTCGCGTACCTGCGGACCGCGGTGGTGAACCGCTGCCGGTCCCGCCAGCGCCACCTGGTGGTGGTCGACAAGCACCTGCCGAAGTCGCTGCCCGACGCTCCGAGCGCCGAACAGGCCGTCCTGCGGACCGTGGAGACCGACCGGGTCATCGAGGCGATGCGGAACCTGCCCGAGAAGCAGCGCACCGTGATGGTGCTGCGCTATTACGGTGACCTGTCGGAGGCCGAGATCGCCGACACGATGGGCATCAGCCGGGGGTCTGTGAAGAGCCACGCCGCGCGCGCGACCAAGTCGCTGCGCCAGCTCCTGGAGCAGAACGCATGAACGAGAATCCGAACGACCCGTTCGACGAGCTGATCCGGCGGTCGCTCCGCGAGGAGGCGGACCGGGTCGAACCGTCCGACGCACTGCCGGAGATCCGCGTCCGCGCGCACGCCCAGCGGCCGTCCCGCCGCCGACCCTGGCTCGTGAGCGCCGGAGCCGCCGCGGTCGGTACCGCCGCCGTGATCGGCGCTTTCACCGTGTTCAACGGCTCGACCCCCACGGCGAACGACGGCGACGCGGTCGCTGGTCCTGGTACGAGGGCGACCACTTCCGGCGTACTGGAGACACCACCGCCCACCGTGATGAGCGCCGGACCCTCGCCGGTGCCCACTGATGCCATGAAGACGGCCGCGCCGACGGTGCACACCCAGCCCGAGCAGACCGTCCGCAACGCTTTGGTCCCGGTGTACTGGCTCGGCACGCAGATCGGCGCTCCGAAGCGGCAGTCCACGCGGCTGTACCGCACCTGGGCCAAGGTCACCGGCCATCCGGCCGAGCAGGCGGTTCGGGTGATGACGACGCGGCAGCCGGAGGATCCGGACTACTTCTCGGTCTGGCGTGGCGCGGCGGTGAACACCGTGACGCGTACCGACGACGCGGTGACGGTCGACTTCAAGCAGTTGCCGAAGGCAAGGCTCAGCGCGGACGACGCGCGGGTCGCGACGCAGCAACTCGTCTACACCGTGCAGGGCGCGCTGAAGGACGACCAGACCCCGGTCCAGGTCACCGAAGGCGGACGGCCCGTGCCCCGGCTGTTCGGCCAGATCGACGCCACCGAGCCGTTGGGCCGCGCCCAGGCGGCCGACGTCCAGGCGCTGGTCTGGATCGACTCGCCGTCCGAGGCGCAGGCGCTGGAGCCGAAGGTCACCGTGCAGGGCGTCGCCGCGGC
>DASSDE010000467.1:0-3904 GCA_035697365.1 Kribbella sp.
AGCGAGGCTGCGGTGAACACGGTCAGCCCGGCCAGGAACGTCCGCCGGTACCCGAGCGATGCGCCGAGCCGGGCCCCGGTGATGAGCAGTACGGCGAACGCGACGACGTACCCGGAGACGACCAGACCGACCGCCCCGGCCGAAGCGTGCAGGTCGGAGCCGATCGACGGCCCGGCGATGTTCGCGACCGCGGTGTCGATGTTGGCCATGAACTGCCCGGTCAGCAACACCGCGAGCACTGCGCCCCGGTTACGAGTAGTAAGCACGCCGGTAGAACGGTGTGAGGCCACAGAGATGTGAGGGCGTTAGGGCATGTCTCCGGATCCCGCGCCGTAGCGAGGAGGTGCTCGGTGCGGTGCATCGGCGCGCGGGGGCGAAGGTCTCGATGCGGAGCATCGTGGCCTTTGCACCCGTGCGGCGAGGTGCCGTGCCGAGTGCCCCGCAGTAGGCGTGGGATCGGGAGACATGCCCTAAGCTCCGGGGCTATGGCGGATCACGTGGTCGAGCGGCCGGAGTATGCGGGGGACTTCGAGGGGACGGTGCGAGTGGAGTACATGCCGCACCCGGACGACGGGGTGGCGGATCCGGGCGAGATCGTCTGGACCTGGGTGCCGTTCGAGGAGGACCACCACCGTGGCAAGGACCGCCCGGTGCTCGTCGTCGGCTGGGACGAGCCGTACCTGCTGGCCCTCATCCTGACCAGCAAGGACCACGACCGCGATGCCGCCGACGAGGCGCGCTGGGGCCGCGTCTGGCTGGACATCGGCAGCGGCCCGTGGGACAAGGAGCACCGGCCGAGCGAGGTCCGGCTGGACCGCGTTCTGCGCATCGACCCGCAGCAGGTCCGCCGCGAGGGCGCCGCCATCGACGAGCCGCTCTTCAACCAGGTCGCGAGCGGCCTGCACCAACTACACCGGAGTTAGGACACGCCCTAGCGCGGGGGTGGGGTGGTGGTGCCGGCGGGTGGGGTCGGCGTGGTGCCGGGCTTGGGCCCGCAGCGGATGTCGTCGGCGGCGTTGTACTTCGTCCTGAACGACTCGGTCTTCTGCCGGACGCCGTTCTTCGCGAAGTACCGGTAGACGGTGATGTCGAAGCCCGGGGTCGGCGCCTGCGGCTTGCAGTCGGCCTTGGTGTTGTAGATGACCTTGGGCTGCCGGACGTTCGACTTGCCGGACGCGCCGGCCGTGATGTCCCAGACCTTCGTGCCCCAGATGACGACCTTGATACTGCCTTTGCTGCCGGCCGGCGTCGACGCCTTGAAGATCGTCTGCACCAGGACGCCGTGGCCGGAGTCGTTGAGGAACTTCAGGTCGACCGTCGGCCAGGCCACAGTTGCCTCGCGGCCGACCGGGTAGCGGGAGATGTAGACGCTGTGCGCCTTGTGCGCCACGATCTTCAGCCCGGCGAAGAAGGCCGCGTTGAACGTCGTCGTCGCCGACTGCGAGACGCCACCGCCGAGGTCCTCCTTGAACTTGCCACCGCTGATGATCGTGCCCTCGGTGAACCCGTTCTCCTTGGTCCGCTCGCCGACGATCTTGTTCAGGCTGAACTCCTCGTTCGGCTTCAGCAGCGTGCCGTTGATCCGGGCCGCCGCGGTGCCGATGTTCACGTTGCGGTACGTCGCCGGCGGGAAGGTGGTCTCGAACTCGCCCATCTTCTGGGTGATCCCGAGCGCGGCCGCCTGCTCGGTGGTGAACTTCGCCTTGGTCGGCGTCAGCGGCACGGCGGCCCGCCGCTCGCCGGTCGGCTTCGGCAGCGCGGACAGGATCGCGGCGCCGACCTTGGTCCGGTCCACGACCAGGCCGTCGACGGCCGGCACCACCTTCGGCGCGGCGCCGACGATCTGCACCGTGGCGTCCTTCGGCAGCGTCTCCAGGGTCTTGAACCGCTGCACGAACAGCGGCTCCAGCGTCTTCACGTTCAGCGCCGGGATGACCTTGCCCTCCTGGACGCTGACCGACAGCGCCGGGGCCAGCTCGGCCGGCTCCAGGTCCACCGACTTCGAGCCGACGGTCAGCCGGATCGGGCCGGACATGGCCGGCTCCGCGAACTCCTTGACGGCCTTGTCGATCGCGTCGGACCCGGCCTGCGGCTTGGTCACGCTGACCGGCAGTTCCTTCGCCTTCCCGTCCGAGGGGTACGCGGCCACGACTGCGCCGGACGCCTTGGCGGTGTCCAGCTGCAGGCCCTCGCCCGGCTCGTGCTTGACCGGCTGGGTGCCCTTGAAGGTGATCGTGCCCTCGGTGGCCTTGCGGTTCACCTGACCGGCCAGCTTCTCGACGGCTGCCTTGAGCTTCGTCTCGTCCTTGGCGATCACCGGGTCGACCGCATCGCCGCCGGTCAGTGCGCGCCAGATCCGGCTCGGCGCCAGGCTGCGGCCCGCACCGGCCGCGTCGACGGTCTTGTCGATGTCCACCGACAGCCCGGCCTCGGCCGGCGCGACCTGGAACTTCGACCCGCCTGCGGTCAGGGCGATCGGTGCGCCCACCCGGTCCTGCAGGCCGGCGGTCAGCTTGGCCTTCGCGGCGTCCTTGGACAGGCCCCCGATCGGAACCCCGAGCACCGTCGTCGAGCCGGGAATCTTGTCACCGGCGAACGCGAACGCCGCGCCGTAGCCGACGACGATCACACCGAGCCCCGCGGCGGCGATGATCCCCGCGAGCTGCTTTCTCCCCACCGGAAAGAGTCCTCCTGCACGAGCCGTGGTCAGGGCACAAGCGCACATCCTACGGGACGCGGGAGGCCCGGCCGCCCGTCGGGGCGGCCCCTCGCTGCCCCGCGGACAACGCTCAGTTTCCGGGCAGTTCCCGGTAGTGACCGGAGTAGTAGAGCAGCGCTCCCGGAGCGGCCGGGTGCCCGGTTCCGAGGCTCAGCACCTCGCCCACCACGATCGTGTGGTCGCCCCCGTCGTACGTCGCCCAGGTCCGGCACTCGAGCCAGGACTGGGCGCCGTCCACGGTCGGGCAGCCGGTCTTCGGGCCGGCCGTCGTAGCGATCCCGTCGAACTGGCTGTACAGATTCCGCCCGGACCGGGCGAACCGCTCCGCGATCGGCCGCTGCTCCGCGGCCAGCACCGAGATCGCCCAGTACCCGCAGTCGAGTACGGCGGCGTGCATCCGGACGCCCTTGTCCACGCAGACCAGCACCAGCGGCGGATCGAGCGAGACCGAGCTGAACGCGTTCGCGGTCATGGCGTGCGCGACGCCGTCCTGCAGCGTGCTCATGATCGTGATGCCGGACGCGAACCGGCCGAGCGCAGCACGGAACTCGGCCGGAGGCACGCTCCCACTGGGCTCGGTCGAGGACACGTCAGCAGGCTATGCCCATGGCGACAGCCTCGCCCCGACCGAGCGTGTGGGAACGGTCACCTCACAGTCGAACGACCGAAATCGTCTACAGGCCGGCGAACAGGTCGTGCTCGAGGCCGTCCGCCTCCGGCGCCGCGGTGCCCTTGACCAGCCGGTACGGCTCGGAGGCCCAGATCTGGTTGCCGTTGTTGTTCGACAGGGCGAAGAACGGGCCGTCGACGGTGATCTGGGTGGCGTGCGCCTTCATCGCGTTCATCTTCCGGTCGAGGAACTCCTCGCCGTCGATCACGCAGTCGATCAGCCGGTCCGGAGTGATCATCGGCGGCAGCGGGCCGTCCGGGTCCATGCCCTCGAAGGTCGTGGTGTCGCCGGAGTCGCGGAGCGCCCGCAGCTGCTCGCGCATCCGGGACTCGGCCATCGCGGTCCAGTAGATCTTCGGGATGTCCCAGGCCGGACCGAGGTCCTCCCGGTACGAGCGGGCGGCGGCCAGGTCCGCGGCGTAGGTCGCGACCCGGTGCGCCTTGATGTGGTCCGGATGGCCGTAGTTGCCCCACTCGTCGTAGGTCACCAGGACCTGCGGCCGGAGCTCCCGGATG
>DASSDE010000468.1:0-2924 GCA_035697365.1 Kribbella sp.
TGGCCGAGGAGGCCCACCCATGATGCTCACCGACAAGCAAGCGGTCGTGTACGGCGCGACCGGCCCGATCGGCGGCGCGGTCGCGAAGACGTTCGCCCGCGAAGGCGCAACCGTCCACCTGGCCGGCCGTACGGCCGGGACCCTTGAGCGCCTCGCCGCCGAGATCCGCGCGGCGGGCGGCAAGGCCGAGACCGGCGTCGTCGACGCGCTCGACGAGGAATCGGTCGACCGGCATGCCGAGGCGATCGGCCGGATCGACATCTCGTTCAACCTGATCGGCCACCGGCAGTACTTCGGTACGCCGCTGGTCGACATGTCCTTGGCCGACGTCGAGGAACCGGTCCGGAACATGTTGCGCACGTTCTACCTCACGTCCCGCGCCGCCGCCCGGCAGATGATCAAGCAGCGCTCCGGCGTAATCCTGACCTTCGGCGGGAACGGCGATCCGATGGCGAACCTCGGCGGGTTCCAGGTCGGGTTCGGTGCGGTCGAGGCACTCCGCCGCAGCCTGGCACGCGAGCTCGGCGAGCACGGCATCCGGGTGATCACCCTGCAGACCAACGGCATCCCGGAGTCCAATCCGGACACCTACCCCGAGGATTTCCGGCGCGAGATCGCCGAGCAGACGGCGGCGCAGACGATGCTGAACCGCGCTGCCACCCTCGCCGACGTCGGCGCCGTCGCGGCCTTCGCGGCCTCGGACCAGGCCGCCTCCATCACCGGCACCGCAATCAATCTGACCGCCGGCGCAACGGTCAACTAGGCAAGGAAGTCGATCGTCTGCCCGTCGGCGGCGCGGTGGACGGGCCAGGCGATCGCCAGGTCCTGCCAGGGCAGGCCGACGGGCGCGTAGACGGTGATCTCCTCGGTCGAACGGCGCCCGGCGGCGGCTCCGGTCAGTACTTCGGAGAAGGTCGTGTCCGCCGCATCGATGGGCAGGCCAACGTTGCCTAGAGCACCCATTTGGACGGCGAGCGTACGGTCGTCGACCACCACGCGGGCCGCGGACAGGAGGTCGGCGGAGAGCTCCACCTTGCCCGGCTCGTCGGCGCCAAGGGTGGTGAGGTGTTGGCCGGGCCGTACGTCGGCGGCCGTGAGGAGAGCTCGTCGCGACCAAGTGGCGAGAACGACGATGTCCGTGGCGGCCGCAACCTCCTGCGGACTGTTTGCGACACTGCCCGGAATCCCTTGCTGTACGAGGAATTCTGCCGCTCGCTCCGGATCGAGATCGTGCACAACCAGCTGCTCGATCTCGCGGAGAGCCACGAGCCCGGCGATCACCATCGCGGCCTGCGCGCCGGCGCCGACCACCCCGACCGACGTCGCCGGCCCGGCCAGTACGTCGGTTGCCAGCGCGGCGGCGAGACCCGTGCGCCAAGCGGTGATCGTTGCCGAATCGAGGAGCGCAAGCAGTGTGCCGTCGGTCAGATCGTGCAGGCAGACGACACCGCGGAGCGCCGGAGCAGCACCGGGGAACTTCGCATTCACCTTCACCGTGTACGCCGGGATCCCCGGGATCAGGCCCGGCAGCAGCGCCGTCGCCGTACCGGGACCAGGCAGATCGGTACGGATCCGCAGCGGCTCGATGTCACCGGACTGCTGGAACCCGGCACGCAAAGCGTCGAGCACGGCCGGTACGTCGAGTGCGCGGAGGATGTCCGTGCGGGTCAGAAGGACGGTCATCGGGACGGCGGTGGTATCTGGTGGTCGGTGTAGAGATCGGGGATCGGGATCGGCATCCGCCACAGCGGCGACTCGGGATTGATCATCCCGTGCCGGATGGCGACCATCCGGAGCATGCGCAGCGGGCCGGCGATCAGTACGAACGCCAGCGGGAGCTCGACCAGCAGCGCGCTGAGCAGCGCTTGGGTGAGATCGTCGCCGCGCTGGCTGGTCATCACGTCGACCCAGGCATCGCAGATCAGCAGTACTCCGGAGGCGAACGCAGTCGGGAAGACGAACTGCTTGCGCTTCCAGCCGCCGATCGCGGTCAGCAGCAGCATCGTCAGCAACAAGATGTCGAACCCGACCCAGGTCGCGACCCAGTTCCGCGCGACGTAGTGGCTGGGCAGGGTGATCGCCAGGTACACCGTCCACGGGACCAGGACGGCCACGCAGATCAGGATCAGTACGGTCCGCCACTTGCGGACCCGCTCGATGGTCCGCCGGGACGGCAACCCGCCCGGGCGCGGCGCGAGCCGCAGGATCAGGTCCCGGCGCTCGGCCGGTGTCATCGCCGCGATCTGTTCATCGGTCAGCTGCACGTTTCGAGTATGCCTTGTGATTGCATTCACAAGCCAGTACGATGGTGCTCCGAAGCAACTCCTAGGTGAGGTGCCGAAACCATGACCGAGCGCAAGCCACCGGGCATGAAGACCCAGGACTGGGTCGAGGCCCAGCTCAAGCGAGCCCAGCAGGCGGGCGAGTTCGACAACCTGGCGGGAGCCGGGAAGCCGCTGAAACTCTCCGACGGGCACGATCCGGACTGGTGGGTGAAGGACTTCATCCGCCGCGAGAACATCGAGACCGACGCGCTGCTGCCGTCGGCGATGCAGCTCCGCAAGGAGAAGCAGCAGATCCACGAGAAGGTCCGCGGGATGCGCCGCGAGTCCGAGGTGCGCGAGTACCTCGCCGACCTGAACAACCGGATCCGGACCGCGATCCGCGACACCACCGGCCCCGTCGTCCCGACCGGCCAGGTGGACGAGGACGTGGTCATCGCGCAGTGGCGGATGGACCGTCCGGCCCGCGAGCCGATCGCCGCACCGGCAGAGCCACCGCAGCCGAAGAAGAAGTCCTTCTGGCAGCGCCTGTTCAGCTGAGCGGCGTCTTCAGCTGAGCAGTTCGCGCGCGGCGGCCTCGATGGTCTGTTCACTGAGCAGGACCTCGTGGGCGGCCGCGCCGAGCGGGACGTACGAGTCGTA
>DASSDE010000469.1:0-5392 GCA_035697365.1 Kribbella sp.
GAGAATCCGATCCGCCCGTCGATGATGCGGCTCAACTACGACCCCTACGTGGCGCTGGACGGCAGTGCGCGGGCTTTGCGCCCACTGCGGTTCGATCTCCGGGTCGGCTACCAGGCCGGCGCGACGAAGTCGACCCCCGCGTCAGCGCGCCTGTGGGTATCGGCGGACCGCGGCAAGCACTGGTCCCCGGCAATCCTGATCCGCTCCAAGGACGCTTACCGAGCCATGATTCCTCCGCACCTGCTGCTCCCCGGACACACCCTCTCGGTGCGTGCCGCGGTCACCGACAAGGCCGGCAACTCCATCGACCAGACCGTGCTCGACCTGGTGCCTGTGCACTGACGAGGCAGACTGGAGAGGTGGCCGCCACCAACGCTCGACCGCTGGATCCGCTGCGTGACGGGCTGGCTCGGATGATCCTGACCAAGGTCGCCGGACCAGACCCCCACGCTGAGCGCGCCCGGGTGCACAACACACCCGGTCCGCGCTGGTTCGCACCGGACCGTCCGATCCGTCGGGTGCACGGGGACGCTTCGATGTTCGCCGGCGGGCTGCGGGCACTGCTGTTGCAGTCACTGCACCCGCTGGCGATGGCTGCCGTTGCAGCACACTCCGGCTACCAGGGCGATCCGTGGGGTCGCTTGCGGCGTACCAGCTACTTCCTGGCGATCACGACGTACGGGGCGATCCCCGACGCCGAGGAGGCGATCGCTCACGTCAGGTCGATGCACGAGCGCGTTCGTGGCACCAGCCCGAGCGGGGTGAAGTACCGGGCGTCCGACCCACACCTGCTCAAGTGGGTGCACGTGGCGGAGGTGGACAGTTTCCTCGCGGCGCATCAACGGTACGGGGCGCATCCGCTGACCGCTGCGGAGCAGGACCAGTACGTCGAGGACGCGGCGCTCGTGGCGGGCAAGCTGGGCGTGATCGATCCGCCCACGACGCTGGCCGAGGTGCGGCAGCTGCTCAAGGAGTACCAGCCCGAGCTGCGCGGTACGACGGAAGCACGGCAGGCGGCGCGTTTCATCCTGGTGCATCCGCCGGTGCCGTGGGCGGCCCGGCCCGCGTACGGCGTCCTCACAGCTGCGGCGATCGGGCTGCTGCCCTGGTGGACCAGGCTGCCGCTGCGACTCCCGTACCTCCCGCTGTCCGAGCGGACCGTCGTACGGGCGGCAGGCGACGGCCTCACCAGGACTATTCGGTGGGCACTGACATCACCAACACTGGCAGAAACCGGCGTATGAGCACGTCCCGCTTGTAAGTTGTTCTCGTGCCGTTGCGTCCTCATCGTCCACTGCCCCTGGCCACGCCGGCCGGGGTCGAGGTGCTGACCAAGATCTTGACGCAGGGGCCGATCCCGCGGGTGGAGATCGCGCGCCGGACCGGGCTGTCGCAGGCGGCGGTCACCAAGGCGGTCGCGCCGCTGATCGAGACCGGGTTCGTCACCGACGCTCCGGTCGACGAGGAGAGCCAGCTCGGCATCGGGCGCCCGGTGAGCCCGCTGACCGTGGTCCCGAGCAGCGTCTCGGTGATCGGCGTCAAGGTCACGCCGACCAGCCTGATCGGCGTCACCACCGACTTCACCGCCCAGATCCTGAACGTCCGGCACGAGCAGCTGGACAGCACCGAGCCGGATGTCGTGATCGAGCGGCTCGCCGAGCACGTGAAGGCGCTGATCGGAGCACTGAAGTCCGGTACGGCGGTGGCCGGCCCGCTCGCTGGCATCGGGATCGCGATCTCCGGTGATGTCGACGCGACGCATGGCGTGGTCCGGGACTCGCCGCTGATGGGCTGGCGCGGCGTACCGGTCGCGGAACTGCTCGGCAAGCATGTCCGGGTACCGATCCTGGTGTCGAACGACGTCCGCGCGCTGACCGTCGCGGAGCACTGGTTCGGGGTCGGTGTGAACGCGGACTCGTTCGCGGTGGTGACGATCGGCTCCGGGATCGGGTGCGGGTTGTACATCAACGGCGAGGTGGTCTCCGGTGCGTACGGGGTCTCGGGCGAGCTCGGCCACCTGCCGCTCGCGCCCGGCGACCTGGTGTGTACCTGCGGCCGCCGGGGCTGCGTGGAGACGGTGGCGTCGTCGGACGCCATCCTGGCCCGGACGCGCGAGACGACCGGGCAGCCGGACCTGGATCTGGCCGGTGCCGTCGAGCTGGCGCACAACGGGAACCTGCAAGCACGCGAGGCGTTCGACCGCGCCGGTGAGGTGATCGGCTCCGCGCTGGCCGCGATGGTGAACCTGGTCGGCCCCGAGCTGGTGATGATCGCCGGCGAGGGCGTCGCGGAGTACGACCTGTACGAGGAGCGCATGCGGCGCGCCTTCGCGGAACACGCCTTCGGGGCCGCGGGGGACTGCCGGCTGACGCTCCGCTCGCACACGTTCGACGACTGGGCCCGCGGCGCGGCAGCCACCGTCATCCGCTCGTACGTCCGCGGCGAACCGCCCCTCCAGCGCTGACCCCACCCGAACCTCGGGTGGGGTGTGAGCCGGGTAGGTCAGGTTCGGGCGGCGGCCAGGATTTTCCGCCAGACCTTCTTGTAGGAGTCGAGGCCGTCGGCGGCCAGCGGACCGGTGGGGCCGGCGGTGATGGAGACGCGTTCGGGGATGGTGCCCCAGACCGGGATGTTCTCGGCCGCGTACTGCTGCATCGCCTCCTGGTACGAACGGGTGTAGGTGCGCGCCGAGCAGATCACCAGACCGGCCGGTACGCCGTCGGGGACGAGCTCCATCACGGCCTTCACCCGTGGGGTCTCGACACCGCCGACACGGGTCGGGATGACCACGATCCGGGCCCGTTCGAGCGCCTTGTTGAGCAGGCGTTCGTGCGACGGCGGCATGTCGACGATGCCGATGCCCTCCGGCGGCACCTTGTCCAGCGCCTTGTTCAGCAGCCGCTCGGTCGGCGCCTCGGCGATCTCGATCCTGCTCAGGTGGTCGTCGGAGGAATCCGCGATCCAGTCCGCGGCGCTGCCTTGCGGATCCGCGTCGACCAGGGTGGATGTGCGACGGTTGGAAGATGCCAGCGCGGCCAAGTACACCGACGTGGTTGTCTTACCGACCCCGCCCTTCAGTGCAGCTGTCACGATGATCATGGAAGTGAACTTACCCGGTTTCGCCCGGATTCCGGCGTGTCATCGGCGTTGCCCGCTCACATCGTGATAGTTGCCCCCGGCCCATGTGAACAAGCTCAACCCCACTTCACCGCTGAATCCTTTCCACGGGCGGCGGCCTCTTACCCGGGAAATCACACCCCGTCGAAGGAGCACCTCATGACCTGGATCATCGTCGCGGCCGCCGTCGCGGTCCTGATGCTCGGCACCTGCAGCGTCGTCGTACTGCGCCGGCGAGCCCGTGGCTGACCTCGACGAACACCTGATCCGCGCCGCCCAGCACGGTGACGTCGACGCGCTCACCACGCTGGTCGCCGACTCCCATCCGACCGTACGGCGGTTCGCCCGGACCCTGTGCGCGACACCGGAGGACGCCGACGACGCGGCGCAGGAGGCGCTGATCATCCTCTACCGCAAGATCGGCATGCTCCGCGCCACCAGCGCGTTGACGTCCTGGATGTTCCGCATCATCCGCAACGAGTGCCTGCGCCGCGCCAGGGCAGTACTCCGGGACCAGCCTCTCGTACCGGAGACCGCACCGTCCGCCGAGGACGAGGCGCTCCGGCAACTCGAGGCGCAGGCGGTCGCGGCGGCGATCGCACAACTGCCGCCCGACCAGCGCCGCGTCCTCGTCCTGCGGGACGTGCAGGGCTACAGCGGCCCGATGGTCGCCAAGGCCCTCGGCCTCACCGTCCCCGCCATGAAGTCCCGCCTGCACCGGGCCCGCCAAACCGTGCGCGAGACCCTAGGAGCTCCCACATGACCTACGCCAGCAAGTCCTTGCCGCGGCACCTTGTCCGCGGCACCATCGGGTTCGGTAGCATCGTCGCCGCCTTCGCCCTGGTCCCTGTCTTCGGCCCGCTCGCCCTCCTGCTGCTCCCGCTGGCTCTCGTGGCCTTCCGCGGTTGCCCGACCTGCTGGTTGATCGGCCTGATGGAGACCATCTCGAACGGCAGGCTGCAGCGCGACTGCCCCGACGGCCCGTGCCGGATTACTTACCCAGCCAGGCGTTGACCTTTGACTGGTTGGCGTTGACCCACTTCTCGGCGGCCTGGTCGGGGGTGAGTTTGTCGACGGCAATCATCCGGGCGACGGCGTTCTGGTCCTCGTTGGTCCACTTGAAGTTCTTGACCAGGTCGTACGCCGGGCTGCCGGAGTCGGCGAACTTCTTCGAGACGATCTTGTCCAGGTCGTACGGCGGGTAGTCGCAGGCGATCTTCGCCGGGACGGCGTCGCAGCCGGCCTTGTACGTCGGCAGGTTGACCTTGACCAGCTTGACCTCGTTGAAGAACCACTGCGGCTCGTAGAAGTACGCGAGCAGCGGGCGCTTGTTCTTCTCCGCGTCCCGGAACGCCTGGATCAGCGCGGTCTCGCTGCCGCTCTGCACGACCTTGTAGTTCAGCGACAGGTTCTTCACCAGCGCCTCGTCGTTCGTCACGTACGAGGGGTCGCCGTCGAGCAACTGCCCCTTGCCACCGGACTCCGACGTCTTGAACAGCGCGGCGTACTTGTTGAGGTTCTTGTAGTCGGTGATGTCCGGGTACTTGGCGGCCATCCACGGCGGCACGTACCAGCCGATCACGCCCTTGACCCCGGTGGAACCGGCCTCGACCGCGACCTTGCTCTCGGTGATGTACTTCTTCTTCAGGTCCTCGTGGCCCCAGTTCTCCAGGTTCACGTCCACCTGACCGGTGCCGAAGCCCTGCCAGGCGACCTCCTCCGCGAGGTTCTTCTTCACGACCTTGCAGCCGAGGTCCTTGGTCGCGACGTACGCCACCACGGCGGCGTTCGCCTCGTACCCGACCCACGGGCTCACGGTCAGGTTGAACGAACCGCAGTCCTTCCCCGCGGCAGCGGGCTTGTCGTCCGCGATTTTCTGCCCACCGCAGCCGGCAGTCGCTGTCAGCGCAAGCGCGACCGCCGTCAGCACACCGGCGTACCGGAGTTTCTTCACCGCTTGTCTCCTCTTGTTGGGAAGTTCTGCGTACGGCGGGCCGCCGCCTGCGTGATCCGGTCGAGCATCACGCCCAGCAGGACGATCGCAAGCCCCGCGGCCAGCCCCTTGCCGTACAGGTCGCTCTGCGCGAAGCCGGCCGCCACGTCGTACCCGAGGGCACCCGCGCCGACCAGCCCACCGACGACCACCATCGACAACACGTAGATCAGCCCCTGGTTGACCGCGAGCGTGATCGCCCGCCGCGCCACCGGCAGCTGCACCTTGCTGATCACCTGCCACGCGCTCGAGCCGACCGAGTTCGCCGCCTCGACGGTCGCG